>URBB01000020.1 GCA_900545835.1 uncultured Collinsella sp.
CGAGATAGGCTCCGGTCTCGTGGGCTCGGAGATGTGTATAAGAGACAGTTGCCGAGGAGATGGGGGATGACCCCGACGCCGCTGCATTGCGCGAGGAAGCTGCCGCTACGGCAGAGCGCCTTGCCCGTGCCATCGACGAGCTTGAGCTTTCGAGCTGGTTTACCGGTGAGTTCGATCACGGCGATGCCATTGTGACCATCAAGCCCGGACAGGGTGGTCTGGAGGCCCAGGACTGGACCTTCATGCTCTTTAAGATGTACATGAAGTACTGCCAGCGTCGCGGCTGGAAGGTCACCATCAACGACTGTCCCGCAGCCGAGGTCATCGGCATCGACCGCGCGACCTTTACCGTCGAGGGCAAGGACGCATTTGGCATGCTGCGCGCCGAGGCCGGCGTCCACCGCTTGGTTCGCATTAGCCCCACCGACGACAAGAAGCGCCGCCAGACCACGTTTGCCGGCGTCGAGGTCATCCCCGTGCTACCCGATGATATCGACATCGAGATCAGTCCTGATGACATCCGCGTGGACGTGTACCACGCGAGTGGCCCGGGCGGTCAGGGCGTCAACACCACCGACTCCGCCGTGCGCGTGACGCATTTCCCCAGCGGCATTGTGGTTACCTGCCAAAATGAGCGCAGCCAGATCCAGAACAAGGCCGCGTGCATGCAGATCCTCAAGGCTCGTCTGTACGAGATTGAGCTCGAGAAGCGCGCCGAGGCGCTCGATGAGATCCGCGGACCCAAGACCACGATTGGTTTTGGCAACCAGATTCGCAGCTACGTGCTCTACCCGTACCAGATGGTCAAGGATTTACGCTCGGGTGTGGAGACCAGCAATGTCGAGGCCGTTCTTGACGATGGCGACCTGGACCCGTTTGTTATTGGCTACCATCGCTGGGCCACCGGCAACGCTGACGCGGAGACCCCATCTGCTTAAACCGCCCGGGTTTATGTGGAAATGGATTAAAACCCTCCGAGCGGTGTGGTTTTGTATCCAGAGTAAACCCTGCGCAGGGGTGGTTTTTGTTCGGCGAATCGTTAGAATCGAATACAAGAAGAAGTTCAAAGCGCATCCGTTTGGGTGCGCTTTTTTGAGGGAGGCAGCATGGCATATCGTCTGGACATCAAGCGCATTCTTTCGATGAACTTCTTTCACGACCTGCCCCAGATTATGTTGGGGTGCGCTCTGGCCGCTATTGCGACCGACCTGTTTTTGATTCCCAACGGCCTTGCTGCCGGTGGCGTTACGGGCCTTGCCACCATTATTCAGGCGCTCGGTGCATCGCGCGGCCTATCGCTTCCCGTTGGTATTCAGACGATCGTGATGAACGCCTTGCTGTTGTTGGTCGTTATGCGCGAGGGCGGCATGTTCTACGTGGTGCAGACCGCGACGGGCTTTGTGCTGCTGGGCTTCTTTACCGATCTGTTCGCCCCGTTTGTAGCACCTCTGGCGGATGCGGACCTGATGCTCCCTGCCATGTGGGGCGGCATTATTACGGGCATCGGTTACGGCATGGTGTTGCGCGCCGGCGCCAACACCGGCGGTTCGGACACGATTGGCCAAATCATATCGCGTAATACCTCGCTGCCCGTGGGCTCGACCGTCATGGCGATCGATGTTGCCGTGTGTGCGCTGTCGGCTCCGGTCTTTTCAATCGAAAACGCACTGTATGCAGGCCTTTCGATGGTCATTAGCGGCTACGTGATCGATGCCGTGGTCGATGGTGGCAACAAACGCCGTATGGTACTCATCATCTCGGACAAGTTCCCTGATATCGCTGCCGATATCATGTATGGTCTGGGTCGTGGTTGTACCAAGTTTAAGGCGACTGGCATGTATTCGGGTGCCGAGAAGCCGGTGATTATGGTCATCGTGAGCCGTCGAGAGCTCAATACCCTCAAGACGATCGTGCGCGAGCGCGATCCTCACGCCATTGTGACGGTCGCTGACGTTACGGAAGCCTTCGGCGAGGGATTCAAGGACATTAGCGCGTAGGGCGACCGCGTTCCATCCAAAAGACGTTCACATTGATAAACCGTTTCATCAGCGGTTCTGCCTGCTAAATTGTTCAAATAATGATAAAAACTCTGGTAAAGCCATCAGTTTCCAGCATAATGAATGACGTACGTGCATTGCGGCTGTGTTGGGATTACCTTCGGTGCCGTGCGCATTTTGTCTAATGAGGATGAAAGGAAGGCACAATGAGCGACGAAGAGCTCAAAAAGGTTGCCAACGAGGTAAGGAAGGGCATCGTCACCGGCGTGCACGCTGCCAAGTCCGGCCATCCGGGCGGTTCGCTCGGCGCTGCCGACATCATGACCTATCTGTACTTTGAGGAAATGAACGTCGACCCGGCCGATCCCCGCAAGGCCGACCGCGATCGTTTTGTGCTCTCCAAGGGCCATTGCGCTCCGGGCCTGTACGCCGTGCTCGCCGAGCGTGGGTTCTTCCCCAAGGAGGATCTCGAGACGCTGCGCCATATCGGCAGCCACCTGCAAGGTCATCCCAACATGAACGACACCCCGGGCGTCGATATGTCCACCGGCTCGCTCGGCCAGGGCGTCTCCGCCGCCGTGGGCATGGCGGTTGCCGCCAAGCACTGGGGCGATACTTACCGCACGTACGCCCTGCTGGGCGATGGCGAGAGTGAGGAGGGCCAGGTCTGGGAGGCCGCCATGTTTGCTGGCAACCAGCAGCTCGACAACCTCTGCGTGATCGTCGACCACAACGGCCTGCAGATCGACGGCCCCGTCGAGGAGGTCAACGACCCCATGCCGCTCGCCGACAAGTTCCGCGCCTTTAAGTTCCACGTGGTGGAGCTTGCCGACGGCAACGATTTCGATCAGATCCGCGCCGCCTTTGCCGAGGCTCGCGCCACCAAGGGGCAGCCGACCGCCATTATCGCCGAGACCCTGAAGGGCAAGGGCGTGTCCTTTATGGAGAACCAGGTTGGTTGGCACGGCAAGGCCCCCAACGATGAACAGTTTGAGCAGGCCATGGCAGAGCTCACGGCCGCCGGAGAGGAGCTCTAGGATGGCAGACGTCAAAAAAATCGCCACGCGCGTAAGCTACGGCGAGGCCCTCGTCGAGCTCGCCAACGAGCACGATGACTTTGTGGTCCTCGACGCCGACCTGGCCGCCGCCACGCAGACCGGCAAGTTCAAGGCCGCCTGCCCCGATCGTTTCTTCGATGTGGGCATTGCCGAGAGCAACCTGATGGGCGTCGCCGCCGGTATCGCGACCACCGGCCGCGTTGCCTTCGCGAGCACCTTTGCCATGTTTGCCGCCGGCCGCGCCTTTGAGCAGGTCCGTAACTCCATCGGCTACCCGCATCTCAACGTTAAGATTGGCGCCACGCACGCCGGTATCTCGGTGGGCGAGGACGGCGCCACGCACCAGTGCTGCGAGGATATCGCCCTGATGCGCGTCATCCCTGGCATGACTGTGATCGTTCCTGCCGACGACGTCGAGGCCCGCGCCGTGACGCGCGCCGCCTACGAGTGCGACGGTCCGGTGTACATGCGCTTCGCTCGTTTGGCCTCGCCGGTTATCAACGACCCCGAGACCTACAAGTTCGAGTTGGGTAAGGGCATTGTCATGCGCGAGGGCGCCGATGTGACCATCATTGCCTGCGGCCTGATGGTCGGCGAGGCTCTCGAGGCCGCCGAGCAGCTCGCTGCCGAGGGCATCGACGCCGAGGTCATCAACATGCACACCATCAAGCCCATCGATGCCGACCTGATCGTCAAGAGCGCCACCAAGACCGGTCACGTCGTGACCGTCGAGGAGCACTCTGTGATCGGTGGCCTGGGCAGCGCCGTTGCCGACGTCCTGTGCGAGCAGTGCCCGACGTCGCTCAAGAAGATCGGCGTCAACGACACCTTCGGTGAGTCTGGCCCGGGTGCCGAGCTCTTGCACAAGTATGGCCTGGACGCCGCCAACATCGTGGCGACCACCAAGGAGTTCTTGGCATAAGGCAAGGCGAGGCAAAGCATCGCTTCAGCAACCGTATGCAATCCATAACAGGGGCGTCCCCAAAGAGGACGCCCCTGTTTTTTGTCGGCAACAAACAAATTAGGCCCGCACCAAGTAAGGGCTTTCTCCGGGAAACGGGCCCAGACCAGCAAAGTGCAATTCAGACCCCAAGCACGGCGCTGCTGCACCCAAGTAAAACGCAGCGACCCCTTAGTTATCGCAGGCCGGACACAGGGTTACTCTCCAAATCTTTCCGCAGGACGGAGGAGCCCCCGCCGCGCGAAGCGCGCAGCGGGGGCTCCGACATGTCCGAGGACGATTTGGAGAGTAGCCCTGTGCCCGGCCGACGGGATCCCTAAGCACGCCATGCTTCTTATGTGCAGCAAAGCTAATACTGCTAAAATACTAAGCGCTCATGTAGTTTAAACGCACGACGATAAGGAGCACCAGTGGGTAACCACTTCCGTACCTCCGGTGCGGGCGATGATGCCCCCAAGACGCAGGCAGGCGTCCAGGGCAGTCGTTTCGCCACTCCGGATTCAGAGGGCCAGCCTGTTGCTCAGGCCCCCGCTCAGCCGGCAGATCAGGCACAGCCGGCATCCGATCCCTTTGCCTACAATCCAACCAGCGATGTCGCGCTTTCCGGCACGGCGGGTTTTGAGCCCGTTCAGGCCGTGACCGCTCGCGTGGAGCAGCCTCAGGCTGGTGCCGCCACGCCGCAGCCTACCATGGCCGGCATTCCCGACCCCTTGGCCCCTGCGACGCCGGCTCCTCAGCCTGCGCAGTCCGGTCTCTTTGCCGCTATTCCCGACCCCACGCAGCCTGCTGCCCCGGTGGTCGAGAGCGATCAGGCAGCCGAGGTCGCAAGCCTCGATAACGCGCTCAACAACCCCGATTTTACGTCGGTGTTTGCGCCCATCGATCCGCAGGCCAGCCGCAAGAAGATGGCCAAGCAGGCCGGTGTCGAGCCCGTCATCCTTATGGAGCATGTCACCAAGATCTATCCGGCACAGCCCAACAAGCCTGCACTCGACGACATCAACATCGAGATCTATCCGGGCGAGTTCGCCTTCCTGGTCGGTCACTCCGGCTCGGGTAAGACCACGCTGCTGTCGACGCTCAACCGCGACGTCAAGCCGACGAGCGGCCGCATCCTGGTTGCCGGTCAGGACCTCATGAAGATCAAGAACCGCAAGGTTCCGTTCCTGCGCCGCCAGATTGGCGCCGTGTTCCAGGACTTTAAGCTTCTGCCGCAAAAGACCGCCTACGAAAACGTGGCGTTTGCCCTGCAGTGCATCGGCAAGCCCAAGGGCGTCATTCGCAGCCAGGTGCCCGAGGTGCTGCGTCTGGTCGGCCTGGCCGATCAGATGGACTCGCTGCCCGACCAGCTTTCCGGTGGCGAGCAGCAGCGCGTTGCCGTTGCCCGCGCTATGGTCAACCGTCCGCCGCTGCTGATCTGCGACGAGCCCACGGGTAACCTCGACCCGGCGATCTCGCTGGGCATCATGAAGCTGCTCGAGCGTATTAACCGCACCGGCACCACCGTGATCGTCGCCACGCACGACCGCGAGATGGTCGATAGCATGCACCGTCGCGTGATCGCCCTCGAGGGCGGCCACGTTATCCGCGACCAGGAGAGGGGAGGTTACGGCAACTATGGCACCAACTAACGTGGGCTACTCCTTCAAAGAGGCAATCAGCCACTTCTTCCGTAACTGGACTACCTCGCTCGGCGCCGTCATCACGATCTTCCTTTCGCTGTTTATCATCGGCCTGTTCATCATGGGCTCTGCGATGCTGAACTCCGTGATCGGCACCGTCGAGGATCAGGTTGTCATCAACGCGTTCATTAGTGATGACGCCGATCAGGCCGATGTTCAGGCTTTTGAGGCCGAGCTTAAGACGTGGAATAACGTCAAGTCCGTGACCTATAAGGACAAGGACGACGCGCTGGCCGAGTATACGAGCAAGATGTCGGGCAACGCCGACGCCACCATGAGCGCGCTCGATGGCCAGAACCCGCTGCCGGCTTCCTTCGCTATTGAGATGGACGATCCGTCCAAGGTCGAGAGCACGGCAAAGAAGCTCAAGAAGGATGCCGATTTCCAGAAGATCGCGGATGACGGCGACGTCAGCGCGAGCGTGCTGTACGGCCAGGAGGAAGTGAGCCGCCTGTTCCAGGTGACCAACTACATCCGCATCGCCGCCGTGGTGCTCGTTGGCCTGCTGACTTTTATCGCGTTCATCTTTATCAACAACACGATTCGCCTGTCCATTACGGCGCGTCGTCGTGAGATTGCGATTATGCGTCTGGTCGGCGCCAGCAACGGCTTCATTCGCGGCCCGTTTATCACCGAGGGCGTACTGCAGGCCATTTTGGGCTCGCTACTTTCCATCGGCGTTCTGGAGCTGCTGCGCAATCTGATGATTCCGCGTTTGCAGGAGAGCATCGGCTGGATGTCGTTTGCCCTGCCGATGCAGTACTACCTGGTGACCTATGCTGCGCTGATTCTGGTCGGCGTGATTATCGGCCTCTTTGGTTCTGCCATCGCCATGCGTCGCTACCTGCGCGTGTAGGCATGCCTGGAATTCATCCCTTCCAACGGGTCGTCTCTTATGGGGCGGCCCGTTTTTTGATCCCTAGGGGACGGCAGGAAAGCGAATCATCTGGGTAGACTCTTTGGAGTTCGCAATCGATAGTTAGGAGGCGCCATGGGGCGCAATAACAAGCATAAGCGTGGAGCTCGCAATAAGCGCGGGCCGGTGCGCAGCGAACGCCGTCCGAGCCTGACCGGGCGCGTGCAGCTCCATGAGCACAGTGCCTATGTCATAACCGAGAATGGCGACTACAAGGTCATGGGTCGCGGCAAGCGTGAGATCATGGACGGCGATACCGTTGCCGTGAGCATTAAGAACAGCCCGCACGGTGAGCGGCGCGCCGTGATCGAAGGCGTGGTTGAGCGCGCAGCCATAAGCGTGGTGGGTACGTACCAGACCGCCGGTCCGCTCGGTGTGATCGAGCCGCTCGATTCGCGCTTGAAGGCTGACTTCTTCATTTTGCCCGAGGATACCTCGGCGGATCGTCTGGGTGTCCACCCGGGTGATGCCGTTGTCGCGCGCATTTTGACCTACCCGACGCGCCTGGAATCGGGCACTGTGACGATCGAACGCCGCATTGGCGGAGATGACGCGCCCGATTTGGGCGTTCAATATGTGATGGCGCGTTACGGCTATACCGATAGCTATCCCGAGGCCGCGCTGGACGAGGCCGAGGGGCTTTCGCTCGATGTGTCCGCGGCGCTTAAGGACCCGCTCCGCCGCGATCTGCGCGACCGCTTTGTCATCACGATCGACCCAGTCGACGCGCGCGACTTTGACGACGCCATTTCGCTGGAGCGCACGCCCGAGGGTGGCTACAAGCTAGGTGTGCATATCGCCGACGTTTCACACTATGTGGCTTGGGACGGGCATATCGATCTTGAGGCTCGTCATCGTACGACATCGGTGTATCTGGCCGATCGCGTGCTTCCCATGCTGCCCGAACGCCTGTCCTGTGACCTGTGCTCGCTTCGCCCTGACGAGGACCGTCTTGCGTTTACCGTCGATATCGAGCTCGATGCGCAGGGTCGCGTGCGGCATTACGATCCGTACCCCAGCGTGATTCGCTCGCGTGTGCGTATGGACTATGACGGCGCCGAGGCGCTGCTGGTGCGTGCCGGCGCGGTTGAGTATTCGGTGCTGGAGGGTGCGGCCGAGGATGTTGCGGCTGCCGAGACCTCGCGCGAGGAAGCGCTTGAGCGCGGTCTTGCGTGCGAGGAGGCCGCCCGCGGCTACAACGTCGACCTCGGCGATTTCCTTGTCGCCGCCAACGAACTCGCCGAACTCCGCCGTCGTATCCGTCGCGCCCGCGGCTCAGTCGATTTTGACACGGCCGAGATTCGCGCTCTGTTGGGTGAGGACGGAGTACCCGTGCAGATTGTGGCGCGTGAGCGTTCGTGTGCCACGTCGCTTATCGAGGAAGCCATGCTGCTCGCCAACGAGTGCGTTGCAGAGTGGCTGGCAGACCGTGATATCGAGGCCTGCTATCGCGTGCATGAGGATCCGAGCCCCGATAGCCTGCACGGTGCCGCCGTTGCGCTGGCGCAGCTAGGCATCATCGACGATCGCCGTGCTGCCGGAATTGCCCTGGGGAGTCCCGATGAGCTGCAGGCTGCAGTCGATGCTGCCGCCGGTACGGCCAACGCACCGCTCGTCAACACGCTGCTTCTGCGCAGCATGCAGCGCGCGCTGTACAAGCCGCGCAACGAGGGCCACTTTGCGCTCGCCGCGCCGTGCTACTGTCACTTCACGAGTCCCATCCGTCGCTACCCCGATCTGGTGGTGCACCGCGTACTCAAGCTGCAGTTGGCCTATGAGCAGCTGGGCGGCAAGGACGCCCTGGTCCGTACGCCGCGCCTGATCGGCAAGGGGCGCGAGTCACTGCCGCGCATTCTGCCGCAGATCTGCCGCGCATGCAGCGATGCCGAGCGCGCGGCAGATGCCGCCAGCCATGCGACGCAAAAGATCAAGATTGCCCAGTACTATGAGGACCGTCTGGGCGAGCGCTATGCCGGAACCGTCTCGTGGGTTAGCAGCATGGGCCTCTTTGTGCGCTTGGACCTAACGCAGGTCGAAGGCTTGGTTTCGATCAAGAGTCTGGGCAACGAGTGGTTCGAGTTCGACGAGGACGCGCTCACGCTCACAGGTGCCGACACGGGCACCCGTTACGAGCTGGGGCAGCGCGTGATTATCGAGGTCTCGCGCGTCAATACCACGCGTGGGCACTTGGACTTTAAGCTTATCCATTAGCCAAATCCTGACTCATGGTGGGGGAGCGGAGGGCGGCCTTTCGGGACCGCCCTTCGCATTTGAATCGTGGCTACCTTGCCGTCTGCTCGGCCGCCCGCTTACCTGCTATTTGAGAGGTAAAACCTACCAAAATAAACCTGTCCCTTTTGGCAGGTTTACAAGAAAGCGGGGATGAGATGGCGACGGTGTACGGTTATGCGCGGGTGAGTTCGCGCGATCAGAATCTTAATCGGCAGCTGGATGCGCTGGGCGCCTATGGCGTGGGCTCGGCGAATATTTATGCCGACCATGCGAGCGGCAAGGACTTCGATCGACCGCGTTATCGCGAGCTGCTGCACGTCCTGGGAGACGGGGACGTGCTGGTGGTGCTTTCTATCGACCGACTTGGCCGTAATTACTCCGAGATTCTTGAGGAATGGCGACGCATTACCAAGGTGCTCGGGGTTGCCATTGTGGTGTTGGATATGCCATTGCTTGACACGCGCGCCAGGGCCAGCGGCGCGCCGGATGTGACTAACACCCTGATTGCTGATATTGTGCTGCAGCTGCTGAGCTACGTGGCGCAGGTGGAGCGCGAGAATATCCATCGGCGCCAGGCGGAGGGGATTGCAGCGGCGCGGGCGCGAGGGGTCCGTTTCGGTCGACCTCGCAAGCCATGCCCTCCTCAGTTTGAGCTGGTGCGCGATAGCTATGAGGCGGGCGATATTACCCGCAGCCAGGCAGCAAAGTGCCTGGGCGTGTGCGTGGGGACGTTCGATCGCTGGATGCGCGAGGCGGGGTAGGGTTTTGCGTCGCTTTGTCGCTTCCTGTTGCGATTCAAATATTGATACGGTGACGATGTCATTTGGGGCTACACTCGCTGATATTCAAAAAAGGAGGTTGGCCCTTGGCGCGCATAAAACAAATAATCGGATGGACCGCGATCGTTCTGTTCGCTGCAACGCTGGCGGGTATCTGGGTGCTGACGGAGCAAGACGCGGCGGAGACGTCGTTGCTGAGCGAGTCTACCGCGCGTGTGGTGGAGGGCCAGGCTACGGGCGTTCAGGCTGTCGATGCCACGGGTGAAGCTCAGGCGGAGAACGGAATGACCGGGGGCACCGATTCGGCTGCCTCGAATGTCCGGTCTGGCCGACTTGCTTCCATTCGCATGTGGGTGGGCACGAACGTCCGTCGCGTTGCCCATACCGTAGAATTTTTCTTCGTCGGGTTGTTCGCCTCGGTGGTCGTGGTTTGCCTTTACAGGCGTCCGTGGAGCGTATGCTCCCGTTGCGTGCCCGTATTGCTCTTTTGCGCCGCCTGCTCCGTTGGCGATCAGGTGCATAAGATCTTTGTTCCCGGCAGGCATTTCGACGTTATCGATTTAGGATTCGATGCTGCGGGCTATGTCACCGCCATGCTGTTGGTATTGCTGGCAGCGGCGTTGGTGCGCCATGCGACTCGGCCGATCGGCGCCCATGCGAGGCGCTAGCCGGTAACAAACCCGTTTCTGATAATGCAACCTCTTTGAATTATTTTGTGTCGCGCGTATTTCCGAGCGGTCGGATTTGAGGGGCGAGCGGTAGAACGCTCGCCCTTTGTGCGCCACGATGCGGCACAATGTACCGCAAAAGCTGTTTGTATCCGGTACGAATCGTTCGTTGGTCTTTAATTCTTCTCAACGGAGGTGTTTGAGATGGCAAACGGATTGCTTTTGCGGCTTCGCGAGCGTGAGCTCAGCGCGAGCCCGGCGGAACGCAATGTCATCGCATATGTAAGCGCTCATCCGCACGAGGTGGTCGGGCTGTCCGTCCGCGGTCTTGCCGATGTCACGTTCTCCTCGCCCTCGAGCATTTTGCGCTTTTGCAAGCGTTTGGGTTTTGCGGGCTACAAGGAGTTCCAGCGCGAACTGATTGCCGAGCTGGCGCTCTTAGGTGACAAGAAAGACGTAGCCCTCGAGGACATCTCCATGGATGACAGCGTCGAACGTATCGTGGGGAAGGTGATGAAAAGCAACGTGCGCACGATTGAGGCGACGGCGCGAACGCTCGATTACACCGTCTTGGAGCGATGCGCGGCCCGTCTTAAGCGGGCACGCGCGGTCAATCTGTTCGGTATTGGTGCCTCTCGTTTGGTCGCGCACGACCTGGCGCAAAAGCTCATGCGTGTCGACAAAGAGTGCCATCTGTACGACGACTGGCATGATCAGCTCTTATGTGCCAAGAACATGCATGAGGGCGATATGGCAATCGCCTTTAGCTACTCGGGCTTGACGCAAGAGGTGCTGGACTGCACCGCCGAGGCTCAACGTCACAACTGTCCCGTCGTGGCCGTTACCAAAGTAGATGGATCATCCAAGCTTGCCACCATGGCCGATGCCGTGCTCGGCGTCGCTGCGAGTGAACCCTTGGTCCGCAGCGGTGCCATGGCTTCGCGTATGGCCCAGCTTATGGTTGTCGATGCCCTGTACGCTGCTTACGTTGCCAGCGACTACGAACGGGCGACGCATGTCATTAAGCAAAACTACATCGAGAAACAGGAAAGATGAGGTGAATGAAATGCTCGATTTAACAAAATTCACGACCGAACAGCGTAATCAAAGGTCAATGGACCTCGATACGATGACATCGCTGCAAATCGTCACGACGATGAACGATGAGGATCTTCGTGCCGTCCAGTCGGTCACGAAAGTGTTGCCCCAGGTTGCCACAGCAATCGACTGGGCTGCTGAGACACTCGAGCGCGGAGGGCGCGTCTTTTACATGGGCGCAGGCACCAGCGGTCGTCTGGGCGTACTCGACGCTTCGGAGTGTCCGCCCACGTTTGGCGTGTCACCCGATCTGATTGTCGGGCTCATTGCCGGAGGCGAGACGGCGTTTATCAAGGCTGTCGAAGGTGCCGAAGACAGCGAGGAGCTTGGCGCGAGCGACCTGCGGGAGCGTGGGCTCTCGGACAAGGATCTTGTCGTTGGCCTGGCGGCAAGCGGCCGTACTCCTTATGTGGTGGGCGGACTTGTGTACGCCAAGGCAACTGGGTGCAAGACCATTGCAATTGCCTGCAACCAAGGGTCGAAGATCGGGGAGAGCGCAGATCTTGCCATTGAGCCCGTGCCCGGTCCCGAGGTGCTGACCGGCTCAACGAGGCTCAAGGCGGGAACGGTTCAAAAGCTCATTCTCAACATGATTTCGACCGGTGCCATGGTCAAGATCGGCAAGGTATACCAAAACCTGATGGTCGATGTGCAGCAGACGAACGAGAAGCTGGTGGTGCGCGGCCAGAACATCGTGATGGAGGCGACCGGCTGCACGCGCGAGCGCGCTGTTCAGGCGCTTGCAGATGCCGGCGGCCACGTAAAAACCGCTATTGTCTCGATACTGCTGGACTGCGATGCCGAGCAGGCTACGGTAGCTCTTGAGCGGGCGCGAGGCCATGTCCGTGCTGCGGTGAGTGGCCATGAGAAAAGCAATGCCGATGCCCAATAGGTGCGCGGCGCGAGCTGATATGACATCCAGACGAGATACCCAATACAAGGAGGAGTTATGACGAACAAAGAGCTGGCTCAAAAGCTGCTGGACCTTTTGGGCGGTAAAGACAACGTGCTGGCAAACGCGGCGTGCATGACGCGCCTGCGCGTGACCGTCAAAGACGCGGGCAACGTCGACACGGAGGGCATTAAGGCACTCGACGGCGTGATGGGCCTGGTCGAGGACGACACGATGCAGATCGTGCTGGGTCCGGGCAAGGTGAATAAGGTGCTCGAGGAGTTCTCCAAGCTCACTGGCCTTGCGAAAGGCGTTGCCGACGAGAGCGTGGTTGACGCTGCGGCCACAAACAAGGCCGCGCAGAAGGCCAAGTACGAGTCTAAGCCGGTTCAGGCCTTCCTCAAGAAGATTTCCAATGTCTTCGTCGCCCTGCTTCCCGGCATCATTGCGGCTGGCCTCATCAACGGTATCTGCAACGTCATTAACGTCTCGACGGCAGACGCGCTTGCAGGCGAGTGGTGGTACCAGGGCATTCGTTCCATGGGCTGGGCCCTGTTTGCCTATCTGCCCATCTTGGTGGGCTATAACGCGGCACGTGAGTTTGGTGGCTCCGCTGCGCTGGGCGGCATCGCCGGCATGATGTGTATCGCCAACAGTGCCATGCCCCTGCTTGCGCCTGGCGCGGCTGATCCTGCCACTGCCATTCTGCTGCCGCTCACCAGTGCGCAGTACAACCCCGCAGCGGGCGGCATGATCGCGGCTCTCATCGCTGGCGCATTTTTTGCCTGGATGGAGCGTCAGATTCGCAAGGTTATGCCCAACGCACTCGACACGTTCTTGTCTCCGCTACTGGTGCTCATCATCGGCGCCTTTGCTCTGATGCTCGTCATCCAGCCGGTTGGCGCATGGCTGACGACTGCCATCTTTAGCGTTTTGACCTTTATCTTCGAGAAGCTGGGCGTCCTGGGCGGCTATATCCTGTCGGCAGGCTTCTTGCCGCTGGTGTCCGTCGGCCTGCATCAGGCGCTCACGCCGATCCACGCTATGCTCAACGATCCCGACGGCGCTACCAAGGGTATCAATTACCTGCTTCCCATCCTTATGATGGCTGGCGGCGGCCAGGTCGGTGCCGGTTTGGCGCTGTACTTTAAGACCAAGAACGCCAAGCTCAAGAAGTACGTCGCAGAGTCCATTCCCGTTGGAATCCTGGGTGTGGGCGAGCCTCTGATGTATGCTGTTACGCTGCCGCTCGTTCGTCCGTTTGTGACGGCCTGCCTGGGTGCCGGATTTGGCGGCGCGCTCGCGGCGCTGCTTCACATCGGCACGGTTTCTCAGGGCGTTTCCGGTCTGTTTGGCCTGCTGATCGTCGTTCCTGGCCAGCAGCTCGGCTACGTTGCCGCTATGCTGCTTGCCTATGCCGCCGGCTTTGTCCTGACGTGGTTCTTCGGTGTCGACGAGCAGAAGATCAACGAGTTCTTTGGCGAGTAGTTTGATATCGCGAGCCGTGTTGCTCGGGGTTCGCGGCGCGCGGCAGATTTCTTGATGTTATGGTTGTGCCGGCGGGGCTAGCTGCTCCGCCGGCCTTTTTTAAAGGAGCGTTGAAGCGTGAAAACGGGTATTTCGATTTATCTTTCCAGCCCTCTGCAGGATATTGAGCGGACGATTGAACATGGTGCCGCGGCGGGTGCGCGCTATGCGTTCACCTCGCTGCATATTCCCGAGGATGGGGGAGCGGCGTATGCCGATAAGGTCCGTCATGTGCTGTCGCTGCTTTCCGCCCGCGGCATTGCGCTCATTGCCGATGTGGGGCCTCGCACGTGCGATTTGCTCGGGCTTGAGCGCATCGAGGACCTGCGCGATCTGGGGTTGGAATACCTTCGTTTGGACTATGGCTTTAGCGCCCAGCGGGTCGCGGAGCTGTCCGGTGTATTTCACATTGTGGTCAATGCATCGACGGTGAGTTCTGATGAAATCGCATCGTGGCGTGAGGCTGGTGCCGATGTGACTCGTTTTGCCGCCTGCCACAATTTTTACCCCAAGCCTTATACCGGTTTAGCTCTGGAGGACATTGCTCGGGTGAATCTTCGTCTTGCGGCGCTTGGATTCGAAATCATGGCTTTTGTGCCGGGTGATGCTAACGTTCGCGGGCCGGTATTCGAGGGACTGCCGACGGTCGAGGCGCAGCGCGGTCGCGCGTCAAAGGTTGCTCTCAATATGCTTGAGCTTGCACATGGCGCCGATTGCGACATTGTGTTGGTCGGCGACCCCGATCTATCCGATGCGGGCTGGGCGCAGTTTGCTCAAGTTTCCGCCGGATACGTGGACCTGCAATGCGAGCTTGAGCCCGGTTATGCCTATGCGCGCGGGCAGACTCATCACGACCGGCCCGACTCGAGCGTCTTCATCTTTAGGTCTCAGGAGTCACGTACGACGCTTAAGCCGGATTCCGTGCCGACGGATGCCGGAGCCGGCCTGCCGCGAAAGGCGGGGTCGATCGCTGTGAGCAATAGCGGATATGGGCGCTACGAAGGCGAGCTTGAGATTGCGCGGGTCGATCTTCCCGGTGACGAGCGCATGAACGTTGCGGGCCATATCACGCCCGAGGCAATGGAGCTACTGCCGTTCATCAAACGCGGATTCGGGGTACGGTTCGTTTAGCGTGTGACCCGTGGGCTACAATTGGCCCATCATACGAAGGCGCCTCGTGTGGCGTGTGCTCGCGTTGGCCGATCTATATTCGGAGGATTCCCATGACCGTACTGCTTGTTGAATATCCCAAGTGCTCGACCTGTAAGAAGGCCAAGGCATGGCTGGACGAACATGGGGTAGAGTATATCGATCGCGATATCGTTTTGGACAATCCCACGGCTGATGAGCTTGCGACCTGGATTGCTCGTTCGGGGCTGCCGGTGCGGCGCTTCTTTAATTCGTCGGGCATGAAATATCGAGAGCTGGGCCTGAAGGCGCGTCTGGATGCGGGCATGACGGATCGGGAGTGCTACGAGCTGCTGGCGACCGACGGCATGCTGGTCAAGCGTCCGCTGCTGGTGGGCGACGACTTTGCGATTCCCGGCTTTAGGGAAGCGGCTTGGGCCGAGGCGTTGCTGTAGCGGCTGCGGAAAGTGCGACCCGGAATTCGCTTCCAGAATGGGATGCACTTTCCCAAAGTGGCCGGTTGCGGAAAGCACGTCCCATTCTGAGCTTCGATTGCGGGACACGGTTTCCGGTTGAGGGCTCGACGGGAAAGTAGGGACCAGTTTGAGCTTGAAATCTGGGACGCACTTTCCGCCGGCGGGCCTGCCCCAGTCAGTCCGCCAGCTGTGCCCATTCGTGCGGATCGTAGACCTTTACGTGTTTGTTGGGCTTGCCGCTCCAGTACTCCTCGTCCATAAAGGGCAGATATGCCTGAACGCCGGGGCAGATAAAGGGAATCCGCTGCTGTTGCAGTCGCTCGCGCTGGCGCTGCTCCAGGTGCGCCTCGGATATGACGGTCGGCATACCGGACAACTCGACGAGGCTTGCCTGGATTCGCTTAAGGTCGGGGAGTCCCGCGTGCCATGACATCCGCATGATCAAAAAGGATGCATGGCGGTATTTTGCCTGCACCACAGTAATGGCGGGGCGTAACGTGGGGTGAATTTTGTCCCGTTCGGGCCAAAGGTCGGCAGTGATCTCGAGGCCCAGGGTCTCCCATAGGTAATCAAGCTCTTCGTCCATGGTGCCTCGATATCTACGCGATCATTGATACTTCGATTGTGTTGCCTGGTGCTATCGTTTTCACGGTAGAATCTGCCAACGGTTGACGGCTACCGCTCACGGCGTTTTGCCCCTCGTGTACAGCGGTCGGCTTCACAGGTCCTTCACGGGTTGGACTAAATAAGGCCAATTTGACTGAATTTCAAAAAAGTCAAAATTGGGGCTTGCGTCACGGCGAGACTTCCCGTATATTTCTTTCTTGCGCAAAGGCACAGCCGAGCGCAGCGATGCAGTCATTGGGATGTCGTCTAATGGCAGGACAGCGGATTCTGGTTCCGTCAATGGGGGTTCGACTCCCTCCATCCCAGCCATTGCATTTGCTACATATGGCCCGTTCGTCTAGCGGTTTAGGACGCCGCCCTCTCAAGGCGGAGATCACCAGTTCGAATCTGGTACGGGCTACCAAAATTGAACGCCCGGGCCTCGTAAGAGACCCGGGTTTTGTGTATTGACCGTATATACGGCGCCTGCCGTGTTTCGCTCAGATCGAGGAGTAGCCATGGATCTGCCCATCAGCTTGCAAGACATCACGTATGCCGAGAACTATCTGGCGCAGGGCGACCTGGCTACGGCGACGCCGCTGCTGGAGCGTCTGGTGGAGCTCGCCGAGGAGTATATCGACGCTGAGTGCAAGACGGAGGAGAAGCGCCAATACTTTAGCTTCGATAGCAAGTTTGAGCGCTTGGCCTATCGCCGCGTGGAGAAGGATCCGCGCGAGCTCGTGCAGGTCGAGGTGCCGTTTGACCGCCTGTACTCTGATATGGCGTTTGCCTACATTCGTCAGCAGGATTATGTGAGCGCTCGTAATGCCCTGATGCAGGCTGTGCGTTGGGACCCCATGAACTGCAACTATCGCTTGGATTTGGCCGAGCTGTTCCGCGCACTCGAGGACAAGCAGGAATGGGCATCGCTCTCGTTCTCGGTGCTGGAGCGTGCAAGCGATGGCAAGTGCGCCGCCCGCGCTTACGCCAATCTAGGTCAGTACTTTTTGGAGCCCGAGACCGAGAACGTTTCGGCTGCCGTGGGCTGCGCGCGTCTGGCGCTGCGCCTGGCGCCCAACGATGCGCATACGACGCGCCTGCTCAACAAGATCCATACCACCTATCCGGATGCCGCTGATGAGAGCGACGACCACGTGATGGGTGAATTGGCCCTGCAAGGCGTGCCGACCTCGCCTTCGGCCGAGATTGCCATCTGCCTGATCATGTGCGCGACCGATGCTGCAAGCGACGGCGACAAGCAGGAGGCGACGCGCCTGACGGTGCGTGCTCGCGACTTGGTGGGCGAGGAGGCCTGCGCGGCGATTATCAAACTGGTGCGCGAGAGCGATGCCGAGCTCAATGCCGAGCGCAAGGCAAAGCGCGCGGGTGCCGACAAGGGAACCGATGGAGCCAAGGAGGCCGGCGATGCCCAGTAAGCGTGAACGCAAGCTCATTTCTAAGAATCGCTCGGCGCATCACGAGTACTTTATCGATGAGACGTTCGAATGCGGTATTGAGCTGAGCGGCACCGAGGTCAAGTCGATTCGCGAGCGCGCCTGTCAGATCACTGACACTTTTGCGCTGATTCGTGGCGGCGAGTGCTGGCTCGTCGGACTGCATATCCATCCTTATAGCCATGGTGGCGTGTGGAATCGCGATCCCGATCGTCGGCGTCGTCTGCTGCTGCACCGCAAGGAGATCGACTTTCTTGACGGCAAACTTCGCAACCGTGGTTATGCGCTGGTTCCGTTGGAGCTCTACTTTAATACCGACGGCCGCGTAAAGCTGCTGCTGGGTCTGGGTCGCGGCAAGAAGCTCTACGACAAGCGCGAGGACATGGCCAAGCGTGATGTCCAACGCGAGATCGACCGCGCCCTTAAGGAACGCAACCGCTAGGCACTCTGTATAAGTTGCGGTGGAATACGGACTGTTTTGCCTGTTTGAGGGGCTATTCAGTCCCTATTTCACCGCAACTGCGGGCGTCTCATCTTTCTTACTGTTCTGACACATATGTCTCAAAGGCGGCGTCCGTTATGGGTGCCGCCTTTTTTTGTGGGTACATACATCCATGAGGTTCCAACCCGAGCTAGGGGAGTGATCGTTATGGACAAAACTGCGTTCTTTACCATGCCGAGCGGTCTGTACGTGGTGAGCGCCGCGGCAGACGGGCTGCGCGCCGGCTGCGTTATCAACACAGCGGTGCAGGTGACGTCCATGCCGCCGCGCATTTCGGTTGCCGTGAACAAGGACAACGTCACCTCGGGCGTCATCGCATCGGCCAAAGCGTTCGCGCTGACCGTGATCGATCAGACCGCCGACATGCTCTACATCGGTAACTTTGGGTTCCGCACCAGCAGCGATTATGACAAGTTTGCCAAATACGAGACCCGCGAGACGGCTCTGGGCATGCCCTATGTGCCCGAGCACGCGACGGCCCTGTTTAGCTGCCGTTTGATCGACACTGTGGATGTGGGCACGCATCTGCTGTTTATTGGCGAGGTCGAGGATGCCGAGCGCCTGAGCGACGAGACGCCGCTCACCTACGATTACTACCATAAGGTCCTGAAGGGCAAGACGCCTCCGAAGGCGTCCTCGTATCAAGGCTAGAAATGTTTTAAAAATACTTGCATTATATTATTGAGAATCTATACTATTAGATGAAGTACATCACCAGTCGCGTTCGAGAGGAGAACATCATGGCTGAGGAGAAGAAGACGTATAAGTTCGTGTGCATCGTTTGTGGTTACGAGGTTGAGGTCGACACGCCCGAGCTGCCCGAGGATTACGTGTGCCCGGTGTGCGGCGTTGGTCCCGATCAGTTTGAGCTCGTCGAGGAGTAACTCGCAGGCACACGGCGAAAGCCGAACATAGCTCTGTCCAAGGGTCCCGGTCGAATTCTCGGCCGGGACCCTTTTGATTTATCTGACGGTTTAAAACGGTCTCACGTGTTACAGATTGAGACGTTATATCTGGACAGTCACGCCATCCCAATTACATCCCCGTTAGCAGCACGATGTCGAGAATCGTCACGATGGCACCGATCCCTACGAGCAGCGCGTTGAGCGGGCGCGAGTTGGCGTATTTGCCCATGACGCGGCGTGAGCTGGTGAGCCGTATGAGCACAAAGACCGTAATCGGCAGCTGAAGAGACAGCAGCGCCTGACTCCAGATGAGACCCTCAAAAGGATTCGGGACGACCAAGCACGCCGTCACTGCGCCGACGAAACAGGCCGCCACCCCGATCGAGGAATGTCGGTCGTGGATGTCGTATTCCTCGTCGAACATGCCCGCGGTGATGGTGCCTGCCGCCATGCCCACCGTCACACTACTCGATATGCCCGCAAACAGCAGTGCCACCGCAAAGATGGTCGAGCTTGCCGGGCCCAGAATGGGGGAGAGCGTGTCCGCTGCGACGGCGAGGTCGTCTACGACAATGCCATGCGCAAAGAAGGTCGCTGCGGCCAGGATGACCATGGCCGAGTTGATCGCCCAGCCCACGCCCATCGAAAAGAGCGTGTCGAAGAGCTCGTAGCGCAGACGTTCCTCGATAACCTGCTCGCCTTGGCCTTCGAAGTGCATGGATTGGATGACCTCGGAGTGCAGGAAGAGGTTGTGGGGCATAACGACCGCGCCTAGGACACTTACGATAATCGCGGCCGAGCCGGTGGGCATACTGGGTGTGATCCAGCTTGCGGCGGCCTGCGGCCAGTCGACCTTGACCAGCGTAAGCTCAGCCAAAAGCGAGAGTCCTACCACGCCTACGAAGGCGATGATCCATCGCTCGGCGCGCTTGTAGGAGCTCGTCATGAGCATCGCCATCGATACTGCCGCCACGATGACGCAGCCCGCGCGCACGGGCAGCCCAAAGAGCATTTGAAGGGCAATCGCGCCACCCAGGACTTCGGCCATGGCGGTGGCGATGGTCGCGAGATAGGCGCTGGCGAGTACTGCGCGTCCCACGATGCGGGGGAGGTAGCGTGTCGTGGCCTCGGCAAGACAGGTGCCCGTGGCGATGCCCAAGTGCGCCGCGTTGTGCTGCAGCACGATGAGCATGATCGTGGACAGCGTGACGATCCACAGCAGCGCGTAGCCAAACTGCGAGCCGGCGGCCATGTTGGAGGCCCAGTTGCCCGGATCGATAAAGCCGACGGTCACGAGCAGCCCGGGGCCGATATGCCGCGCAATGTCTAGGCCTCCGTGACCGCCGGTGCGTCGGGAGCCAAAATGTTGTTTGAGATGGTTGAGCATGGTGCGCTCCTGTGTGCCGTTTGTTTGACGCCGCAAAGGATACCCGTTTTAGGTTCAAAAGTTAACTATGACTAACAAAATAGTTGTATTTGAATGGGGTGGGGAAAGGGGGTTGCCGAAATGTCTTGATCTGTAACAACTGGGGATGGAAATTGGGTCTAGGTGTTACAGATCAAGACAGGAAGAAATGGTCCTATGGAAAATCTCGATCTGTAACAGCTGACCGCCAAAACTGACCCTTCGTGTTACAGATTGAGACATTCGGAACCGTCTCTCGAAAACATCTTGATCTGTAACAGTTAGTCGTCGAAATTGGGTCTTACTGTTACAGATTGAGATGTTTGAAGCGGTGAGCTTACAGGCCGAACTTGGGGCCTATGTTGTCGCCCTTGAGGTCGGCGGTGTCCACTCGTAGGGCGTGCGTTACGCGATTGTTTCGAAACGGGTGGGAAACACAACGGGCCGGCGGTGCTCCTAGTATGCCTATTCAACTGACTGTCTAATATCTAGGGGAGGATCGCGATGCAGGCAGATTCCGCTCAGCAGCAGGGCCTTTATCGCCCCGAATTCGACCACGATGCATGCGGCATCGGCGCGCTTGCCGATATCAACGGCGAGCGCCATCACCAGATCCTGGACGACGCACTGTCCATTCTGGTCAACTTGGAGCACCGCGGCGGCACGGGACTCGAGAAGAACACCGGCGACGGCGCCGGCATCCTGTTCCAGGTTCCGCATCACTTTTTCCGTAAAGAGGCTCAAAAGTGTGGCCAGATTCTGCCGGCAGAGGGCGACTATGGCGTGGCCATGCTGTTCTTCCCGCAGGACGAGAAGGGCGTAGAGGATGCCCGCCGCGTGTTTGAGGAGGGCTGCGCCGAGGCCGGCGTGCCGCTGCTCTTTTGGCGCGAGGTGCCGGTTGACCCGCACGACCTGGGCGAGACGGCCCGCGCCTGTATGCCCACTATCCTGCAGGCCTTCCTGGGCCGTCCGGACGACACGCCCGCCGGCGATGCCTTCGAGCGCCGCCTGTACGTGTGCCGCCGCACCATCGAAAAGAAGGCCGACGCCGAGTTTGCCCTGCGCGACAAGATCTTCTATGTGTGCTCCATGAGCTCGCGCACCATCGTGTACAAGGGCATGCTGGTCGCCACGCAGATGCGCCGCTTCTTCATCGATCTCAACGACGCCGCCGTCAAGACGGCCGTGGCGCTCGTCCACTCGCGCTACTCCACCAACACCACGCCCAGCTGGGAGCGCGCGCACCCCAACCGCTTTATCATCCACAACGGCGAGATCAACACCCTCAAGGGCAACGTCAACTGGATCCGCGCCCGCGAGCCCAACCTGTACAGCCCCGTGCTGCAGCACGATCTTGAGCGCGTGATGCCCATCATCAACCGCGAGGGTTCCGACTCCGCGATTCTGGATAACGTGCTCGAGTTCCTGGTCATGAACGGTCGCCCGCTTACGCGTGCCGCATCCATGCTGCTGCCCGAGCCGTGGGACCACAACGACAGCCTGAGTGAGGAGCGCCGCGCCTACGACGCTTACCAGTCCATGCTCATGGAGCCGTGGGACGGTCCGGCCGCCATCGCCTTTACCGACGGTCGCACGCTGGGTGCCGCCCTCGACCGTAACGGCCTGCGTCCCGCCCGCTACTATGTGACGCGCGACGGTCGCTTTATGCTGGCAAGCGAGGTGGGCACCATCGAGGTGAGCCCCGAGAACATCCTGACGAGCGGCTGCCTGGGACCGGGCCAGATGCTCGAGGTCGACTTTGCCCGCGGGCGCGTCATCTACAACGATGAGCTGCGTGCCCGTTACGCCAAGGAAAAGCCCTACCGTGATTGGATTGCCGAGGAGACGCTAACCGTTGACGCGCTCGACAAGCCCGCCGCGCCCGCGCCCGCCGAGGATGCCGAGGTGCCCGCCGCCGTGCGCATGGCCAAGCTCGGCTACCACTGGGATGACGTCGACGAGGTCGTGCGTCCCATGGCCCAGCAGGGCAAGGCACCGCTTGCCTCGATGGGCATCGATGCGCCGCTGGCCTGCCTGTCCAAGAAGACGCGCTCGTTCTTCGATTACTTCTATCAGCTGTTCGCCCAAGTCACGAATCCGCCGATTGATGCCCTGCGCGAGCACATGGTGACTTCGACCACGCTCTACCTGGGCAACCACGGCAACTTGCTCGAGGACTCCCGTACGGCCTGCCAGCTGGTGCGCCTGGAGCGCCCGCTGCTGAGCGAGGAGGAGTTCGACCGCATTTGCGCGATTGACCGTGTTGGCTTTAAGACCCGCCGGTTCCGTGCCGTGTACCGCCGCGACGCGGGTGAGGGCGCGCTGCAGGCTGCGCTCAAGCAGCTTGCCGAAGACGTCGAGGCTGCGGTCCGCGACGGCGTGAACATCGTGGTGCTGAGCGATCATGCCGCTGCGGGCGAGGTGCCCGTGCCGTCGCTGCTCGCCGTGGGCTGCGTGCACAACCACCTGATCCGCGCCGGCGTGCGTACCTTTGCCGACATCGTGGTGGAGTGCGGTGACGCCGTGTCCCCGCACGACTTTGCGGCGCTAGTGGGCTACTCCGCGAGCGGCATCTATCCGTACAACGCGCATGCGTGCATCCGCAATCTGGCGGCACGCGGCGACCTGGACGTGACGGCCGAGCAGGGCATCGCCAATTACAACAAGGCCGCGACGGCGGGCATCGTCTCCATCATGTCCAAGATGGGCATCTCCACGGTGCAGAGCTACCACTCCGCGCAGATCTTCGAGGCCGTTGGCTTTACGCCGGAGTTCGTCAACGCGTACTTCGCCGGCACGGTGAGCCGTGTGGGCGGTATGGGTGTCGAGGAGGTCGAACGCGAGCAAAATGAGCGCTATGACGCCGCTCTCGCTATCCTTAAGAGCCCGGCTCCCGATCAGCTGCCCACGTTGGGCCTGACCAAGTGGCGCCCGCTCGGCGGCGAGGATCACCTCATCGATCCGCAGACTGTCTACTTGCTGCAGACCTGTCTCTTATACACATCTGA
>URBB01000021.1 GCA_900545835.1 uncultured Collinsella sp.
TCTCCGTCGTCGGCAGCGTCAGATGTGTATAAGAGACAGGGCGTGGAGCCTGTCTGCACAGCCGTGGATGGTAATGGTGCCGCCCTCGCTCTCGAGGACGCCGCCGCAGGCCCGCAGTTCGGCTTCCATGGCTGCAATGCGGTCGCTCTCCTTGATACGGAGACGTTCCGCGTTGCGGATGGTGGTGGTCCCTTCGCAAAGCAGGCCCAGGACCATCAGCACGGGGCCGAGGTCGGGGCAGTCGGCAAGGTCAATGTCCACACCGTGGAGAGGTGCTTTCTCGAACACGATGCCTGCATCGGTGGTGCGGAAGCTTGCACCACAGCGGCGCAGAATGTCGAGGATCGCGGCATCGCCCTGCAGGGTGTCGGCGGATAATCCTTTGAGGGTCACGCCGCCCTGCACCGCTCCCAGCACCGCCGGGAATGCCGCCTGGCTGTAATCGCCCTCCACGGTGTAATCGCAAGGCCGGTATTTCTGCCCGCCCGGGATGAAGAGGGTGTTTTCGTCCTGCCAGCGGCTCTCGACGCCGAAACGGCGCTGGGCCGCCCGGGTCATCTCGATATAACTGCGGCTCTCTACCGGCGGGATAAGGTGGAGGGTGCTGTCGCCTGCCAGCAGCGGCAGGGCAAACAGCAATCCGCTGATGAACTGGCTGGACACGTTGCCCGCCAGCTCGTATTCGCTGCTTTTCAGAGTTCCTTCGACGGCAAGGCCCGCCGGGGACTGTTCAAATCGGAGAGACTGCTCCTGATACAACTTCTCGTATACTGTCTGAGGGCGTTCCATCAGCCGTCCGCGGCCAACAAAGGTCACTTTCTGCCCGGTGAGGCTGGCAATGGGGATGAGAAAGCGCAGGGTGCTTCCACTCTCACAGCAGTCCACCGGAACGCTGACGGGCAGAAAGCTCCCCAGACCTTCCACGACGGCACGATCCGCACCGGTGCGCACTTTGGCGCAGAGCTGCCCGGCGGCGGAAAGGGTGGCAGAAATATCCTTGCTGAATTCAAGGTTTTCGATGTGGGAAGCACCCTCGGCCAGCGCCGAGCAGAGCACCGCACGGTGCGCCATGCTCTTGCTGGGCGGCGCGGTGATGGTGCCGCCGATGCCGCCGGGGGCGCGTTTTATCGTAGCATTCATATCACATATCCCGGCCAATAGCCCATGCGACCTGACGGCACTTTGCCATAGCCTGCGCAAAGGCGTCGGGGGTCAGGCACTGTGCGCCGTCGCTCCATGCGTGGCGGGGGTCGTAGTGGACTTCCACCTCAAGGCCGTCGGCACCGGCGGCGACAGCGGCGATCATCATGGGCTCCACAAGGTTTGCCTTGCCGGTGGCGTGGCTGGGGTCCACGATGACGGGCAGATGGGTCTTCTCGTGGATGATAGGCACAGCGGAGAGGTCGAGGGTGTTGCGGGTGTACTTCTCAAAGGTACGGATGCCCCGCTCGCAGAGAATGACCTGCTCGTTGCCGCCGGCCATGATATACTCGGCGCTCATGATCCACTCCTCAATGGTGTTGCACAGGCCGCGCTTGAGCAGCACGGGCTTGTGCATCTTGCCAACGGCCTTGAGCAGCTGGAAGTTCTGCATGTTGCGGGCACCGATCTGCACCACGTCCACATACTCCTCAAACTCGGGGATGCGGTCCTCGCTCATCAGCTCGGAGACGATGGGCATGCCGGTGGCCTCGCGGGCCTTTACCATATCCAGAATGCCCTCGGTCTCAAGGCCCTGGAAGGAGTAGGGAGAGGTGCGGGGCTTGTAGGCACCGCCGCGGAACAGGGTGGCACCGCCGGCCTTCACGCCCTGTGCAATGCGCAGAGCCTGCTCTGCGCCCTCGATGCTGCAGGGGCCTGCCATGACGGCGATCTTTTCCTTGCCGCCGATCTTCACGCCGCCGCAGTCAATGACCGAATCGGCGGGGTGGAACAGGCGGTTGGCCCGCTTATAGGGAGCGGACACGCGGGTGACGTTGTCGATCCAGGGGTTGGCCAGCACATCGCGCTCATCGATCTTGGTGGTATCGCCCACCAGACCGAACACATTGTAATCCTTGCCGGTGATCAGGGTCACATCCAGGCCCTGCTTCTCGAATTTGTCTACGATCTTTTCCAGCTCTTCCTTGGGGGTGCCTTTTTTGGTCGAAATGATCATCTTGTTTCTTTTCCCTTCTGTTTTGTCTCTATGCTTTCAGTTTTGCTGCACAGCCTGCCCTACTTGCCAAGGGCTCCCCCTTCGGGGGAGCTGGCGAGCGAATGCGAGACTGAGAGGGTTGTTACTGCACCAGGTGCGTCTGCGCGCCGCCATCCAGCCGGAGCAGCTGCACAAGGTAGGCGCAGGCATGGAGATATCCACTGACCCCCTCGCCTGCAAAGCGGCCCTGACAGCCAAAGGAGACCACATCCACGCTGCGGAAGGGCTCCTTGCCGCTGGGGTCGGCCAGCATCACTTCCACGGCAGGCACGCCGCACACCTGCAGCGCTTCCAGAATGGCCACGCTGTAATAGGCGTAGCCGCCCGGGTTGAGGATGATGCCATCGGCCCGGCCTGCCGCCGACTGGATCTCATCGATGAGGTCACCCTCGTGGTTGGACTGAAAAAAGTCCACCTGAACATCCATCTGGGCACAGCCCGCCTCGATATAATCCAGCAGTGTATTGAAATCGATCTGCCCCTCCATGCCCGGCTCCGTGAACTGGGTCAGATTGAGGTTGGGACCGTTAATGACTAAAAATTTCATCCAGCGCCTCCATTGCCGCCGTCACGGCATCCGCAGGGGTGGTCTTGTTGGGGATCACAGCATCCGCTGCCGCCAGATAGAGCGGGCGGCGCTGGGCTTCCATGGTTTTCAGGGCCTCGGGGCTGGTGGAAAGGGGCCTTCCGCCGCCCACCAGCAGATCTTCCAGCGGCCGGTCGATAAAGAGCACGATGCCGTTGGCGTGGAGCGCCCGGAGGTTTGCCGGGTCTTTGACCACGCCGCCGCCGCAGGAGATGACCTGCCGGTTCTCCCTGGCAAAGCGGGCGGTCTGCGCGGCCTCCAGCTTCCGGAAGCCTGCCTCCCCCTCAGCGGCAAAGATGTCCGGGATGCTCCGGCCGTCGGCCTTGACGATCTCCTCGTCCAGATCCACGAACCGCTTGCCCAGCCGTTCTGCCAGAGCGCGGCCCAGGGTGGATTTGCCCGAGGAGGGCATCCCGATGAGGGCAATGTTCAGCTGTTCCCGCCGCAGTTCGCTGGTCACACGGGAGATCTCGGCACCGGCATCCTCAAACTTACGGTCGAGGAAAAATTCTGCCGCATACACAGCCTGCGCCACCAGCATTTCCAGGCCGCCGACGGCAACGGGCACCCCCAGCTCCTCGGCCCGGAGGATGAGCTCGGTCTTATCGGGATTATAGATGACATCGATCACGGCTTCCAGCCCGGGCATGGAGGTGATATCCAGGGCACTCACGCCCACATTGGGGTACATGCCCACCGGCGTGGTGTTGATGATGATCTGCGCCCCGGTGGTCAGGGCCTGAGCATAAGTCAGCTCTCCCTTTTCGGGGTCGGGATGGCGGCTGACGGTATAGATCTGTTTCGCGCCCCGGTCATGGGCCACGGCCCAGGTGGTGTTGTGGGTGCCGCCGGTGCCCAGAATGAGCACGGTCCTGTCCTTGAACTCCACCCCGTGTGCATCGCACAGGTAGGAGAAGCCGGGGTAATCGGTATTGTAGCCGTAGAGCAGGCCGTTCCTGTTGACGATGGTGTTCACGGCATTGATGGCCTTGGCGTGGGGGTCGATGTAGGAGCAGTACTCCATGACCACCAGCTTATAGGGAATGGTGACATTGATGGCCCTGAACTGCCGCCGGATCATAAAGGCCCGGACTTCCTCTTCCGTGGGCAGGGGGCACAGGTCGTACCGGTAGCCGCAGAGCATCTCGTGGATGACCTTGGAGTAGGAGTGGCCCAGCCGCCCGCCGATGAGTCCGTATTCCATTTACAGCACCTCCTTGCGGTAGCCGGTGGGGTCCTCCATCCAGGCCATGCCGTATTTTGCGGTGAGCAGGTCGCCCACGGCCAGCGCGGCGGCGCAGGTCTGCACAATGGCGGCCCGGGGCACGATGCAGGGGTCGTGGCGGCCCTGAATGGACAGCTCCGCGTCCTTCTTTGCGATATAATCCACCGTATCCTGCGTTTTGTAGATGCTGGGGGTAGGCTTGACCGCCGTGCGGAACACCACGGGCATCCCGTTGGAGATGCCGCCGTTCAGGCCCGCATTGTGGTTGGTGGCGGTGACGATGCGCTCCCCCTGCATCCGGAAGGCATCGTTGGCCTCCGAGCCCTTCTGGTCCGCAAAGCCGAAGCCGGAACCGAACTCGATGCCCTTGACCGCCGGGATGGAGAAGGCCAGGTGAGCGAGCTTGCTCTCCACGCTGTCGAAATAGGGTTCACCCACGCCTGCGGGCAGGCCCAGAATGGCGGTCTCCAGCACGCCGCCCACACTGTCGCCCTCGGCACCGGCGGCACGGATGGCAGCTTTCATGGGTTCCTCCACACTGCCGTCCAGCAGGGCAAAGTCCTCGGACTTGTTCAGCAGTGCCTCGGCCTGCGCCGCCAGCGCGGCGGGATCGTCCAGCGCAAAGGGGGCATCGCTGATCCCGGCACACCGCCCGATGTGCGTCACGATCTCGATCCCGGCCCGGTTCAGGGCTCCCAGCACCAAAGCGCCGCCCGCCACCAGCGCGGCGGTGACACGGCCCGAAAAGTGGCCGCCGCCCCGGGCATCCTGATAGCCGTGGTACTTGGCGTAGGCAGTGTAATCCGCATGGCCGGGCCGCAGCAGATCAGCCGTTTTGGCATAGTCGCCGCTGCGGGTGTTCTGGTTTTCGATCATCAGGGCAATGGCGGTGCCGGTGGTGCGGCCATTGACCACGCCGGACAAAAACTGCACCGCATCCCCCTCCACACGGGGGGTGGAAAGGCCGTCGCCCCGGGCACGGCGCTTGTCCATGCAGGCGGCGAGAAAGGTCTCGTCCACCGGCAGGCCTGCGGCCATGCCGTCCAACACCGCGCCGATGGCGCGGCCATGGCTCTCGCCGAAAATGGTCAGCGAAAGGTCGCTGCCAAAGGTGTTTTTCATGGCTTTAGTCCTCCATGCCCAGCAGGGGGCGCAGACCCTCCACCGGGATGGTCTCCGCGCGCCAGCAGCCCAGACCCGGCACCTTGATGACGGTGATCTGGCCGCCCTGTGCCTTTTTGTCGTGGAGCATCTCGGCGTAGACCTTGTCCTTGTTGTAGGCGGTACGCAGGGGCAGGCCCAGACGGCGGTAGACCGCACGGACGCGCTTCTGCAGTGCCTTGGATTCGATCATGGGCAGCATCCCCAGCGCCACGCACTCGCCGTGGAACAGGCCCACGGTGCGGCGGCCCTTGATGCCCTTGACGGCCTCGATGCCGTGGCCGATGGTGTGGCCGAAGTTCAGGGCCTTGCGCATCCCGCGCTCGGTCTCATCCTGCTCCACAACGTTCTTCTTGAACCGCAGGCTGCGGTAGATGATCTCGCTGATCTGGGTGTCGATATCGCCCTTTTCAAAGATGGCGAACAGCTCCGGGTCGGCCAGCAGGCCCGCCTTGACCGCCTCTGCCAGGCCGTTGATGTAGTGGCGGCGGGGCAGGGTGGAAAGGGTGGCCGGGTCCACGATGACCAGCTTGGGCTGCCAGAAAGCGCCCACGATGTTTTTGGTATCGCCCAGATCCACGGCGGTCTTGCCGCCGATGGAGGAATCGATCATGGAAAGGGTGGTGGTGGGGCAGTTGATGAAGTCGATGCCGCGCATATAGATGGAAGCGGCAAAACCCGCCAGGTCGCCCACGACGCCGCCGCCGAGTGCTACGATCACGTCGGAGCGCGAAAGCTCGTGCTCGGCCACAAACTCCAAAATGGCAACATAGGTCTCGGCGCGCTTATGGGCCTCGCCGGCCTCGAAGGTGCAGATGCTCACCTCGTAGCCTGATGCCTCCAGACTCTGCTTGACGGGCATCTGGTAGAGCGGACCCACGTTGGTGTCCGTCACGATGACGGCCTTGGTGCCGCCGGCAGTGGCGCGCACAAGCGGTCCCGCCTGCTCCAGCAAAAACGTGCCAACATGCACCTGGTAGGGGCGTGCGGTGTCGATATCGATGGTAATCGCCATAAGCTTCGGTCCTTTCGACCTGGCGTGATAGGTGGTCTAGTGGGAGGCCTCGTCGTCGAGCGCGCGCTTAATGCGGTCGCCCTCGGCAAGGAGATTCTCCAGATAGCGCTGGTCGCGGTCCTTGAGCGCACGGCTGTAGGCGCCAAGCGACTCGATCAGATGGTCAATCTCGAAGGCGAGCGCATCGGCGTCGTCGATCATAAGCTCGGACCACATCTGAGGATTGAGGTGCGCCACACGGGTGAGATCGCGGTAGCTACCGGCCGAAAAGCCGTGGTGGACCTGGGCAGTGGGGCTCTTGACGTAGGCGTTGGATACCACGTGCGCAAGCTGGCTCGTGAAGGCGATGACGCGGTCGTGCTCGGCGGCGCTGGTCACGCTGAACTTGCCAAAGCCCAAGGGGCGCACCATCTCGCGCACCTGGCCCAAAAGCTCCAGCTTAAGTGCATCGTCCACCGCGGGCGGCACGAGCACGAGCGGCGCGCCCTGGAACAGGTCGGCGCGGGAGTGCGCATAGCCCGAGTACTGCGTGCCCGCCATGGGGTGCGCGCCCACAAAGTAAAAGCCGTGCTCGCGGGCAAGCTCAAAGGCGCGCTCGCACACGATGCCCTTGACGCCCACCGTGTCGATCACCACGGGACCCATGATGGCGTCGGTGTCGGTGGCGTCGGCGAGCGCCTTGGCGTGCGTCTCGAGCCACTCGATGCATGCCTCGGGGTAGCAAGCCAGGACGATGATGTCGCACTCGCCGAGTGTCTTGTCGTTGAGCTCTCCGGCGACAGTGCCCATGCTAGCGGCCGTCATGACGTCGTCATCGGGGTCCCAGGCCAGCACGCGGACGCCCGCCTGCGCATAGCCGCGGGCAAAGCTGCCGCCGATGAGGCCCAGGCCCACGATGCCCGCGCATTTGGGGCCGCCCTGGTTAACGCGTGCGTTTCTCACCGTACCCATGGGCTACTCCATGGTCTCTTGGCAGACAACCTCGCGGATGGCTCGGATGCGGCGCATGGTGTCGTCGAACTGATCGGGGGTGAGGGCCTGGGCGCCGTCGGACCAGGCACGGCTCGGCTCGTCGTGGACCTCGATCTCCAGGCCGTTGGCACCGCAGGCGGTCGCGGCGAGTGCCATGGGTTCTACGTAGCGGGTGTAGCCGGTGGCGTGGCTGGGGTCGGCGACGACGGGCAGGTGCGACAGGTGGTGCAGCACCGGCACGGCGTTGAGGTCGAAGGTATTGCGGGTACGGGTCTCGAAGGTGCGGATGCCGCGCTCGCACAGGATGACGTTGTCGTTGCCCTCGCTCATGATGTACTCGGCGGCCATGAGCAGCTCATCGATCGTGCCGGACATACCGCGCTTGAGCAGGACCGGAGTCTTGGTCTTGCCGACCTCCTTGAGCAGGGGGAAGTTCTGGGCGTTGCGGGCGCCGATCTGCATGACGTCGATCTTCTTGTCAAGGAAGACCTGCACGTCGCGTGGGTCCATGATCTCGGTGACGATCGGCATGTCGAGCTCGGCAGACGCCTCGCACAGCAGGTCGAGGCCGGCAGGGCCCATGCCCTGGTAGGCGTAGGGGGAGGTGCGGGGCTTGTAGGCGCCACCGCGCAGCATCGTGGCACCGGCGGCCTTCACGCGGCGTGCGATGCGGATGAGGTTCTCGCCCTCGACGGAGCAGGGACCGGCGATGACCTGGAACTGGTCGCCGCCGATCTTGACGCCGTGGCCGCAGTCGATGACGGAGTCCTCGGGGTGGAACTTGCGGTTGGCGCGCTTAAAAGGCTCGGAGACGCGCTGCACGCGCTCGACGACATCCATGGACTCGAGCAGGAACGGGTCGATCTTGGTCGTATCGCCCACCAGGCCGATGATCGTCTCATTCTCGCCGCGCGAGACATCGGTCTTCAGGCCCTTTTTCTCAATCCAGCTGACGATATGGCCGACGGCCTCGTCGCTGGCGCTCTGCTTTAAAATTGCAATCATGGTGTGCCTCTCACCTCGATGGATAACTTTTGCAAAAACGGCCCGCATCGCGAGCCGTGTATATATGGTGCATGAGAGTTTATACTATTTGACTCGCTTTTGCCTTCTAAAGTGGGCCGTTGCGGCTCGTCTTCCTCGGAATTGCAAAGCTTTTTCTTTTATTTTGATAGCCCGTGGTGCACTTGGGTATAATGGCAACCGTTGGCCCTATTAGCTCAGGGGATTAGAGCGTCTGCCTCCGGAGCAGAAGGCCGTTGGTTCGAATCCAACATGGGGCACCATCGAACGTAAGACCGTCCGAACCTCGCATGGTCCGGGCGGTTTTCTTATACCGACGCGACGTGATGGGACGTGGTATGGCAGCAACGGATATCGAGCGCGGACTCTCAACCGCCGAGGTCGAGGAGCGTATCGCCGCCGGTAAAATCAACCGCAACATGGAACTCAAGACCAAGTCGGTCAAAGAGCTCATCATCGAGAACCTCTGCACGTTGTTCAATTTGATCAACGTGATCTTGGCGTTCCTGGTCATTTTGACCGGTTCGTTTAAGAACCTGACGTTCCTGTTTGTGGTGTTCCTCAATACCGCTATTGGCGTCATTCAATCCATGCGGTCCAAGAAGATGGTCGATAAGCTCACGCTGCTGACCTCTAAGAAGGCCATCGCGGTGCGCGACGGTGCCGAGGTGGAGCTCGACTTGGACCAGATCGTGCTCGACGACATCATCCGCCTGGGGCGCGGCGACCAGATTCCCGCTGACGCCGTGGTGGTTTCCGGCGAAGCGCTCGTGAACGAGAGCCTGCTGACGGGCGAGAGCGACCTTATCAAGAAACAGCCCGGTTCCGAGCTCATGAGCGGCAGCTTTATCGACTCGGGCCTGCTGCGCGCTCGCGTGATCCATGTCGGCGCCGACAACTACGTGGCTAAGATCAATAACGAGGCCAAATACGTCAAAAAGGTCAATTCCGAGATCATGAACGCGCTTAACGCCATCGTGCGCTTTGCGAGCATCATCATGATCCCGCTCGGTTTGGCGTTGTTTGCCTCGAGTGTGAGCGAGCTGTGGGATGCCGCGGGAACCCCGGGCGATAGCGCGCTTTCGTGGTGCTTCTCCGAGCTGTTGGCTGGTCATGTGCCTTCGTCGGCGCTGCTGTCCACGGTGGGTGCCCTGCTGGGCATGATCCCGCAAGGCCTGGTGCTGCTGACCTCGTCGGTGCTCGCCATCGCCACGGTGCGCCTGGCCCGCCGCAAGGTGCTGGCACAGCAGCTCTACTGCATCGAGACGCTCGCTCGCGTCGACGTGCTGTGCCTGGACAAGACGGGCACCATCACGTCGGGCCGTATGGAGGTCGAGGGCACGTATCCGCTGCCGGTTGAGGGCGTGAGCCTAGACGCCGGCTCGGACGAGGCGGCCGTTCCCGTCGATACCACGGTGCTCGATTTTGCGCTGGCTAACGTCGCGCGTGCGACTTCGGCCGATGCCAACGAGACCTGCCAGGCGCTGCTCAACTATTACGCCGATCGCCCGGTCGAGGTGTCTGAGCCGCTGTCGGTCATTCCGTTCTCGTCCTCCAAAAAGTGGAGCGGCGCGTCGTTTGCGCAGGGCTCCTATGTGATGGGTGCGGCGCAGTTTGTGCTCTCCGATCGTGTGTTTTCGCAGGTCGAGAACCGTGTCGCCGAGCTTGCCGATACCTGCCGCGTGCTCGTGGTGGCGCGCGTGGACGGCTTTTCGCCCGATGGCGATATGGTGGGCGAGGCCGAGCCCGTGGGCTTTGTGACCATCCGCGACGAGATCCGTACTTCGGCGGCCGAAACCATCGGCTACTTTAACGAGCAGGGCGTGACCCTCAACGTGATCAGTGGCGACGACCCGCGTACGGTGTCGTCGATCGCGCGCGTGGTGGGCGTGCCGGGGGCGGACGCTTATGTGGACGCCACGACGCTCGATACGCCGGCCAAGCTCGATGCCGCAGTGGACCGCTACCATGTCTTTGGTCGTGTGACCCCGCAGCAGAAGCGCGAGCTCGTGCAGGCGCTCAAGCGCCGCGAGCACACCGTGGCCATGACGGGCGACGGCGTCAACGACGTGCTGGCGCTCAAGGAGGCCGACTGCTCCGTCGCCATGGCGGCTGGCTCCGATGCCGCGCGCAACGTGGCCGAGATCGTACTCGTCGACAACGATTTTGCCTCGATGCCCGCCGTGGTGGCCGAGGGCCGTCGCTCCATCAACAACCTGCAGCGTTCGGCCTTACTGTTCCTGACCAAGACGCTGTTCTCGATGGCCCTGGCGGCGCTGTGTATCGCGCTGCCGCCGTACCCCTTCGAGCCCATCCAGATGACGCTCATTAACTTCTTCTGCATCGGCGCGCCGGGCTTTGTGTTGGGCCTGGAGCCCAACAATGCTCGTGTGAAGGGTGCGTTTTTGAGCAACGTACTCAAGCGTGCACTGCCGGCGTCGATTGCGGTCATTTTGGCTGCGGCGCTCGATATCTTTGTGGCGCGTGTGTTTGGCTTTAGCCAGCTCACGCTGTCTACGATGTGCCTGCTTACGTCGTGCGCGGCGAGCGTCAGCCTAATCTGGCGCATCTCGCAGCCTCTCACGCCCTTACGTGTGGTGCTCTTTGTGTTTGTAGTCGCCGGCATCCTGGTGGGCGTTATCGGATTCCCGGAGCTGCTGTCTATTGCCAACCTGTCGATGGGCCAGATGGTTATCTTGGCTGTTATCGTGGTCTTTACCTGCTCGGTGTTCTTTAAGCTCGCCACGATGATGGATTCGCTCAAGCCGCGTCGTCGTCATGCCGCAACTGGTTTTGGCCGTGGTGTGCGCGTCCACCTGGGTCGCGGTGGCGGCAAGGTGAGCTCGACGGGTTCGACGGCCGAGCGTTTTGCCAAGCGCGTCGCCGCCGACATGGCGCAGCGCCGCGAAGATCGCACCGCTCGCGAGGCCGAGGCCCGCGCACTCGAGGGCGTGGCCCAGGCCCAGCCCAAGAAAAAGAAGAGTGCCGGAGCCAAGCGCTCTCGCGTGACCAAGTCCGCCCAAGGCATCAAGGTCTCGATGCCAAGCAAAAAGAAGAAGTAGCTACGCGCCCTGGCGATGTTGAATTGGTGCCTTGTTCCTGTGGGGCCGTGGCGATGTTATGCTCTAACCTCGATTGTTTGAATTGCTTCGAAAAGAGGATGCCGTGATCTGCCCGCATTGCCTTAAGACTATCGAGGACGGCGCCTCGTTCTGCCCCTACTGCAACGCCTATGTGGGTCCGGGCGATGGCCCCGAGCACACCGAGTTCGTGTTCTGTGAGGGCTGCGGTGCCCGTCTTTCTCCGCATGATCGTACGTGCCCCAAATGCGGACGCCCCGCTCCGGGTATCCTCTCCGAGGACGCGGCCGCATCCGACCTGGCAGCGGGCCGCACGGCGGGCTTTCCGCGCCTAACGCAAGAGCAGATCGATACCGAGGTGCCGCATGCGCCTGCCTCGGCTGCCGCGGTTCTTTCGGACGCCGCCGATCCTAACGAGACCTGCGTGCTGCCGGCTTTCGATAAGGATTTCGGTATTCCCAAGGTCGATATTCCCACGCCCGTTTCCCTGCATGACGATGCTCAAAAACCCAAGCGCAAAGTGCATCCCGATGAGGACGCCTATCACAAGCACAAGCGTCATATCCCCAAGCCGCTCATCGTCATCGCGGTCCTTGCTGTCGTTTGTGGCGGTGCCTATTGGTTCGTGACGACCGATCCCATGGGTGTTATGCCCGGCTTCTATGACCAGTTTGGCCAGGCCGCGCAGACGACCTTCCCTACGCGCCAAAAGGGTGAGGCGACTGAGGACGATACCAAGCAGGACGATTCTGCCGAGGTGGTCCAGGAAGAAACCGTGCTCACCGATGATCAGCTCTATACCAGGCTCGACGGTCTGTATCAGACCATCGTGTCCTACGGTGACGAGGACCAGATCGGCGAGGTCATCGATTCTTTTAACAACGGCTATCTTCGAACGCCGCTGTCCACCCGTCAGGAGCTGTCGCAGAGTGCCTACGCCCTGCGCGACCAGATCAAAAAGACGCAAGATGAGCTCAGCAACCTTAAGTACCAGGACGATACGGTCTATGCGGACGACATTGCCCACTTAAAGCAGCTTGCCGAGTGGATGTATGAGCGCGTCGACGTGATCTGCCAGAGTTGGGACATCTCGCTGGCCATTCCCGATGGCGAGTCGATGAGTTCTCACCAAAGCGAGATCCTGGCGCCCATCGCTCAGGGTGGTAACAGCGCGCTTAATCAGTACGACGCCAACGTGGGCTCCTGGAAGCCGCAGCAGCGTTCCTAAAATTAGTTCGCCATAGTCGGCATAACCTACGTGCGCAATTGATGTAAGCGCATGCTTATTGCTACAATTCGTACAAATATGCTTTAAACGCACGAGGAAGGAACCACATGTTTGGTTTTAAGAAAGAGCTCTACACGCCCGAGTATCAGCTTGCCGGCGACGAGCGCGCCGTTATCGAGACGTCGAAGGGTACCATCAAGGTCAAGTTTGACGGCGAGGGCGCTCCCATTCATGTCGCGAACTTCTGCGAGCTTTCTACGATGGGCTTCTATGATGGCCTTAAGTTCCATCGCTATGTGCCCGGCTTTGTCATTCAGGGCGGCGACCCCAATACCCGCGATATGTCCGGCGCCGACGTCGCTGCCGGTCTTGAGGGCCCCGACGGCATGCCCGGTACCGGTGGTCCCGGCTACTGCATCAAGGGCGAGTTTGCCACCAATCCGCGCAACAGCCATGTCGATGGTGCCCTTGCCATGGCACGCTCCATGGACCCCGATTCCGCGGGTTCGCAGTTCTACTTCTGCCTGGGCGCCCAGCATAACCTCGATTCCGGTTACACCGTCTTTGGTACCACGGTCGAGGGTCTCGATGTGATTTCGCAGCTGCGTGCCGGCGACGAGATCGTCCATGTCGAGATCGTTCACGAGTAAAGGGGACTTCCTTGAATAGCCAGCTGATCCAACAGGGCCGCGCCGCTTACCGCGCGGGTGATTTTTCCGCTGCAGCCCAGATGCTTGGGGCGGCAAAGACTCCCGATGAGATTATGGGCGAGGCCGATCACCTTCGTGGCAACGCCTTGATGCACCTGGGCATGTATGCCGAGGCCGCCGAGGCCTATGCTGCCGCCCTCAACGACGGCACTTATGGCAAGCGCGGCGCGCTGCTCACCAACCGCGGCAAGGCGCTCGCCGCCGTGGGCGACTACACGACGGCCGCCCAGGCGTTCTCTGCTGCTACGCAGGATGCTTCCTATGCCACGCCGTTCAAGGCTTATCTGGGCCTGGGTAACGCGTTGTTCCAGTCGGGCGACTATGCCAACGCGGGTACTGCCTTCCGCCAGGCTGCCATCGACGGCGCCAATCCGGCTCCTGCCGCCGCACTCGGCGAGCTTGGTCGTTGCTTCATTAAGCTCGGCCGTCCGGCGGATGCCGTGGAGACCTACCGTACGGCTATCGACTTTGCCGGTCCCCGTGACGACACGCGCGCGCTCAACGCCGGCATGGGTCAGGCGCTTTCTGCCGCCGGCCGTCCCTCCGACGCACTCGACGCCTTTAACGCCGCTACTGCCGATGGCATCTACCAGCTTACCTCCGAGCAGGCCGATGAGCTTGCCCGCGTGCACGATTCGCTTGCCGCGCTGTCTGCCCAGACGGCTATGGCCACGGCTCCGGCGCCTGCGATGGACGCTCCCGCCGTCGATCCGCTCGATCCTACGGGCGCGACCGGTCAGTTTATGCCCGATCCCTCGGACACCGGCTTCTTTACACTGTCAGAGTCCGAGATGGTCCAGCAGGACCGTCAGGATCGTAAGCAGGCCAAGGTCCGTCGTCGCCATCGCCACACGGGTCTCAAAGTCTTCATCGTGCTGCTTCTGCTCATTTTGATTGCTGCGGGCGGTCTGGGCTTTGCCTACACGCGCGGCTTTGGCTTCCCCTCGCAGGAGTCGGTTATCACCGATCTGTTCCAGACTGCCGGCGACGGTGACACCGCAAAGGCCGAGTCTTGCCTGGCCTCGAGCCTGTCCGAGGACGCCAAGTCGATGATCATCTCCTCGATTCCGCAGGGCGCCACCGTGTCCGTCGAGGGCATGGATCAGTCCATGACCGAGACGACTGCCAAGGTCAAGGCTTCGCTGTCCAAGGGCGGCGAGCAGGAGTACACCGTCAAATTCGTGCGCTCCGACAATCATATCGGCTGGGCCGTTTCCTCGCTCGATATGGATTTCTCGGCTGCTGACAACCAGTAGTGACCTTATGGGATTTAGCTTTGCCCGGCGCTTCACCGCAAGTGAGGTGCCGGGCTTGCGCTAGTATCATGAGCTAGTAGTTTTCCAGCAATCATCCAACACATCAGGAGTTGCGTTGTTTTCTTTGATGGATATGTTCTTCGGTAGCTATGCGGGCGATCTTGCCATCGACCTCGGCACCGCAAATACGCTTGTCTCCGTGCGCGGCAAGGGCATCGTCATTCGTGAGCCCTCCGTCGTCGCCATCGACAAGAACGACGAGCGCATCCTGGCGGTCGGTATCGAGGCAAAGCGCATGCTCGGCCGTACGCCCGGCAACATCGTGGCCGTTCGTCCCCTGAAGGACGGCGTCATCGCCGACTTCGATGTTACCGAGGCCATGCTTCGCTACTTTATCGACAAGGCTTCCGAGAAGCGCTATCCGTGGACCCCGCGTCCGCGCGTTGTCGTTTGCGTTCCCTCCGGCGTCACGTCGGTCGAGAAGCGTGCCGTCTTTGAGGCTACGATCCAGGCCGGCGCTCGCCAGGCCTACCTGATCGAGGAGCCCATGGCTGCTGCTATCGGCGCCGACCTGCCTGTCGAGGAGCCCACCGGCTCCATGGTCATCGACATCGGTGGCGGTACCACCGAGGTTGCCGTTATCGCTATGGGCGGCATCGTCGTCTCGCAGTCCATCCGTATTGCCGGCGACGAGTTCGATCAGGCCATCCTCACGCACGTTCGCGATGCCTACAACCTTGCCATCGGCGAGCGTACGGCAGAGGACATCAAGATCAAGGTCGGTTCCGCCGTGCCGCTCAAGGACGAGCTCGACGTCGAGGTCAACGGCCGCGACGTGATCACCGGTCTGCCCAAGACCGTGCGCATCGAGAGCGAGGAGATTCGTCGCGCGCTCAACAAGCCGCTCGACGAGATGGCCAAGGCCGTCAAGGACGCACTCGACGCTACGCCTCCCGATCTTGCCTCGGACCTTATGTACTACGGCATTTTGCTGACTGGTGGCGGCGCGCTGCTGCGCGGTCTCGACGTGCGCCTGCGCGATGAGACCGGTGTTTCGGTCAACGTCAGCCCCACGGCGCTCGATAACGTCGTTAACGGCTGTGCCCGCGTGCTCGAGGCCAATGCGTTTGATGGCGGCTTCGTCCAGACCAATGCTTAATTTCCAAAAGGTGGATTCCATTTGGCACGATCTTCGGGTTTCTCCACAAATCTGAATACCAAGCGACAATCAACGGGTATGCGCCCGTTGATTGTTTTCAGCCTGATTTCGGTGTTGCTGCTCACGTTTTACATCCGCGAGGGCGAGGCAGGGCCGATTCATGCCGTGCGTTCGGGCGTAACGACGATTACCTCTCCGGTGCGCTTTGTGGGCTCGGCTGTGGCGGCTCCCTTCAATGCGATTGGCAACGTGTTCTCTAACCTAACGGCGTCGCAGGACACGCTCGACGAGCTCAAGAAGCAAAATGAGGAGCTGACCTCTAAGGTCGCCGAGCTTTCTGAGGCTCAAAAGACTGCCGAGCGCCTGGAGGGCCTGGTCGGGCTGCAATCGACCTACAACCTCAAATCGACCGCAGCTCGTATCGTTGGTGCCTCTGGCGATGCCTGGACCTCGACCGTTACCATCGACAAGGGCTCTGCCGACGGCCTTACCATCAACATGCCCGTGACGAGTTCTGCCGGTGTTATCGGCCAGATTATCGAGGTATCGGCCAAGACCTCTACCGTGCGCCTGATTGGCGACGAGAACTCGGGCGTGTCCGCCATGGTGCAGGACACGCGCGCCCAGGGTATGCTGCAGGGTCAGGCTGACGGCACGCTGCGTCTTGAGTACGTGAGCGTCGACTCCGATGTTAAGGTTGGCGATATCATCGTGACCTCGGGCATCGGTGGCGTGTTCCCCAAGGGCCTTCCGCTTGGCACCGTCTCGTCGGTTGAGAAATCGGCAAACGACGTGTACTACACCATTGTGGTGCGCGCTCAGACCACGGCCGAGAACAACGAGGAAGTGCTGGTCATCACCTCGCTGACCGACGAACAGTCGGCCTCGGATGAGGACGTGAGCACGGCCAACAGCACGCCGCAGGGAACGTCGCGCGATGCTGCGACCAAGACGAAGGACGAGAGCTCGGATGACAGTTCCGACACGTCCGAGACGACCGATTCTGGCTCGAGCGAATAGGGGGCATGTCCATGGATCTACACGAGCAGGGGATGAGCTCCCGTACGTTTGTGATCGCCGCCATCGTGTGCGTGCTGCTGCAGGCAGGCCTGGCACCGCAGATCTCCATTGCGGGCGGTCGCGTCAACTTCATGATTATCCTGGTGTGCCTAAGCGTGTTCTCGGGCGACCCGACCCGTGCCGTCGTGTGCGGTTTTTGCAGCGGCTTGTTTTATGACCTGTCCGCTGCCGTGCCGGTGGGCGTTATGTCGCTCCTGCTGACCGTGGGTTCTTTTGCCCTGGTGCACAGTGCCGTCGGTCAGACGGGCGGTAGCCCGAGTGCGCGCGGCGTCACCGTGGGCGCCTTCGCGCTCGTCATTAATGTGATCTACAGCATCATCTTGCTGTTTATGGGTTTGGAGACGAGCTTTGTCGTGGCGATCTTCGGCCATGCACTGCCGTCCTCGATCCTGACGGGTCTGGTTGCCATTCCGTTTTTGATGTCCGGCGTCGTGCCGCAGTCCGGCTATGGATTCTCCGCGCGTGGCGGACGCCAGACGGGTATGCGCTTTAAGCCCAAGACCCGCAAGCTCAAATAGGGGAGGCCCGTAGATGTCTTCCCAGTTGACGGTTATTATCGCCGGTATCGTGCTGGTTGTGGCCATCGTGGTCGCGCTGGTCATCATGCGTCGTGGCGATTCCCGTTTTACCTACGATACGCAGCATGGAACGGCCCCGCGCGCCACCGAGGGCGAGGGCAATACCGCGGCGACCGCCTTTAAGGGCCGCTTTTCCATCCTCACCACGGGTGTGGGCGCGATGTTTGCGGCGCTTGCCGTCAAGCTGTGGGGCATGCAGATGGTCTCGTCGGACTATTACGAGAAGCAGGCCAATAGTAATCAGACTCGCACCGTTACCACACCCGCTGTGCGCGGTCGCATCCTTGACCGCAATGGCGTGGCGCTTGTCCAGAACCGTCCCTCACTTGCTGTCGTGGCCTACCGCGACCTTGCGGAGGATGAGGTTCTGGTTCGCCATCTTGCCAACGTGCTTGGAATGCCTTACGTGGCGGTCCTTCGCAATATTCAGGACAATACAGAGGGCGCTCAGAGCCTGCATACCATCGCGACGGACGTCCGTCGCTCCACGGTTGCCTATATTCAGGAGCATGCCGGCGAGTTCCCGGGCGTCAAGATTGCCGAGCGTACCGAGCGCCAGTATCCATATGGCGAGACGGCATGCCATATCTTGGGCTATACCGGCACCATTACCTCCGAGCAGCTCGAGGCCCAGAATAAGAAAACCTCTGGCGATGATGATGCTTCTGCTGGCAAGATTACGTACCAGTCGGGCGATATCGTGGGCCAGGCGGGCGTTGAGAGCTACTACGAAAACCTGCTGCAGGGTATTCGTGGCGAGCAGACCGTCAAGGTCGATGCCTCGGGCAATGTGACCGGTCAGGCCGGCGCCGTGCCGGCGAAGGCCGGCTCCGACATTAAGCTCACGCTCGACCTTAAGATCCAACAGGCCTGCGAGACGGCACTGGCGAGCGCTATCGAGCTTGCCAAGACCACTGGCTACAGCAATGCCGGCAACGGCGCTGTGGTGTGTCTCGATCCCAACAATGGCGAGATCCTGGGCATGGCGAGCGAGCCCAAGTTCGATCCGTCCGTCTTTATCGGCGGCGTCTCAAATGACGTGTGGACCGAGCTCAATGATGACAAGGGTTCGCACCCGCTGCTCAACCGCGCCATTAGCGGACAGTACATGTCGGCTTCGACCATCAAGCCGCTCTCGGCACTGGCCGGTCTTGAGTTTGGAACCTACACGTCGGGGCAGACGACCAACTGCACGGGCTATTGGACGGGTCTGGGCAAGTCGTGGGGCAAGTACTGCTGGCTGCATTCCGGCCACGGCACCATGACGCTGCAGTCGGGTATCGCCAACTCGTGCGACCCCGTCTTCTACGACATGGGCAAGGCGTTCTTTTATGACGAGAAACATTCCGAGGGGCTGCAGGAGGTCTTTCGTCGCTGGGGCCTAGGCAAGACCTGCGGTATCGATCTGCCGAGTGAGGGCGCGGGCCGTATTCCCGATGCCGAGTGGAAAGAGTCGTACTTCACCGACGCATCTGCCGAGGACCGCAAGTGGAATGCCGGCGATATGACCAACATTGCCATCGGCCAGGGCGACATCCTGGTGACGCCCCTGCAGATGGCGTGCGCCTATATGGGTCTTGCCAACGGCGGTAAACAGTACGTGCCTCACGTGTTTTTATCTGCCGTGTCGCGCGATGGCGACGGCGATGCCTATAAGTACAACGGCAAGGGCAAGAAGAAGCGCCTGGAGGCCAAGATCAACAGCGATTCGGATTTGGCTCTTGTTCGCAACGGCATGCACGACGTGATATACACGGCATCGACGTCCCTGGCGGCGCACTTTGGTACCCTGACGCCGCAGGTATACGGCAAGTCGGGCACGGGCGAGAAAAGCGGCGAGGACGAATACGCTTGGTTCTGCGCCTATGCACCGGCCGATAATCCCAAGTATGTCATCGCTACTGTCCTGGAGCAGGGCGGCGGCGGCTCAGATACCGCGATGCATGTCGTGCGCGACGTGCTCGGTGTGATTTATGACGAGCCCGATACCTCTTCGGCCTCGGGCGATTCTTCGGTTCGATAGGAGGTTGCGATGGATTTTTCTCCGGCGGATCTGTTCCGTTCAACCAAGACCGGCTCTCGCAGCAGCCTGGACCGTGTCAACAAGCAACTTTCGGCCTCGCGCGGCACGTTTCGCCAAAAGGTGCATATCGGTGTGCTCGTGGCTACTGTGGCGCTTGTCGCCTACGGTGCCATCATTATCTGGTCGGCTTCGCAGTTTAAGGCCGATGCCTCGTTCTCACGCCATCTGCTGGGAATTGGCATCGGAGCGGTGCTGGCGGTGCTGGTCTGGCGTACCGACCTGCGCGGTATTTCCAATTTCTCGACGGCGTTGCTCGTCATTGACCTGATCGTGATTTTCTCGCCCAAGATTCCGGGTCTGTCCTATACGGGCGGTCTGGGCATGACGGGCTGGATCAAGATTCCCGGTATCGGCTTGACATTTCAGCCGGTTGAGCTTGCCAAGCTCATCACCATCTTCTTTATTGCTACGCTTGGCTCGCAGTATAACGGTCGCATCGATACCGTTCGCGACTACGTCAAGCTCTGCGGCATGCTGTCCATTCCGTTTTTGGCCGTCGTTGCCATGGGCGACCTGGGCTCGGGCCTGGTCGTGCTGGTTTCGGGCGCCATCGTCATTTGTATGAGCGGTGCACGCCGCGAATGGGTGCTGTCGACCCTGGCCCTGCTCGTGGGCTTGGTGGCCCTCGTCCTGGCGCTCGATTCGGTCTTTGATTCGTTGCTCGGCCACGATGTGCTCATCAAGCAGTATCAGATGAACCGTCTGACGGTCTTTATCGACCCCGATAATGCCGATTCGGACGATGCGTACAATCTGCAGCAGTCGTTGATCGCGGTCGGCTCGGGCGGTTTCTTTGGTAAGGGCCTGGGGCATGCGACGCAGTCGGCCGGCGGCTTCCTACCCGAGTTCCATACCGACTTCGTCTTCGCCTTTTTGTCCGAGACCTTTGGCTTCTGCGGCTCCTTTTTGCTGCTGTGCTTGTATGTACTGCTCATCTTCTCGACGATCCGCGTTGCCTTTAAGTGCGAGTCTCTGTTCCTACGCTTATCATGCGTAGGTATCGTCGGCATGTGGGCGTTCCAGACCTTCGAAAACATCGGCATGTGCATCGGCATGATGCCGATTACCGGTATTCCGCTACCGTTTATTAGCTTTGGTTCGTCTTCGATGATGATTCAGCTGCTGACGGTGGGTATCGTACAATCCATATGGCGGCATCGTTCGGGCGCCGCGTAACCGCTGGAGGGGTTTGCTATGAAAATTCCCGTAGATAAGCTGACCCGCGCTTTTAAGATGGGCGCGTCCGTTAAGAAGGATTCCGATACGCCGGTGCGCGTCTCGGTCTATCTGGATTCGTCCGCCTCGCGCTTTCTGGCCGAGACGGTGCGTGACGCCTTTGTGCCGCAGACGACCTCGGGCATTGTGCGCGTCGAGCGTCTGGGGGAGGAGCGAATTGCTCCAAAGACCGATACCGATGTGGTGCTGGTGCTCTCGTGTGGTTCCGACCGCTTGGAGAGTGCCGTGCAGGAGCTCGTGATCGCCGGCGCGCCCGTGTGCGTGCTTGCCGAGTCTGCTGTGGAGGTGCCGTTTATCGAGGAGTCTACGCCCATGCTCGGCGTGGTAGCGGCAACCGATAAGACGTATCTGCTCGAGACGCTTGCCCGCTGGATTCTCGATCGCACCGACAAGGAAACGGCTTTTGCGGCGAACTTTGCCTTCATGCGCATCGCTGCGGCCAATCGTATCATCACCTCGTGCGCGCTCACCAATATGGCGACCGGTGCGCTGGTGTTTTTGCCGGGCGCCGATTATCCCGTTATGGCGCTGGCGCAGGTGGGCATGCTCTTTGAGCTCGCTGCCGTCTTTGGACGCGGCATTAAGCCCGAGCGCGGCTACGAGGTCGCGGGCGTGCTTGCCGGCGGTCTTGTGATCCGAGCGGTCACCCGCGCACTTGTCAAGCAGACGCCGCATATTGGGTTTGCCGTCAAGGCGCTCACTGCTGCCGCGGGCACCTATGGCATGGGCCGTGCGCTCGTTTCGCTCTACGAGCGCGATGTCGACTACAGCCGTGCCAACGAGGTGGTCACTGCCACGTTCTCCCGCGTTCGCGATCTGGTGACCACGGTCGCGGGCGCTACCCGTCCTATGGCGTCCTATCAGGACGCATCAGATCTCGCTGCTTAGGGGTTTTCCGTTGCGCGTTGCATACCAAGACTGTTTTCATTTAATTGAGCCGTTGCTCGCCAAGGTCGAGAAGCCGAGTCGCTATATCGATCACGAGTGGGGTACGCTTTCCAAGGCCGATGCCGACTACCGTTGCTGCCTGATCTATCCGGATGTGTACGAGGTCGGTCTGCCCAACCAGGGTATCGCCATCCTCTACAACATCCTTAACCAGGCTGAGGGCATCTCCTGCGAGCGTGGCTATGTGCCGTGGCCCGATATGGGTGACGCCATGCGCGAGGCGGGCATTCCGCTGCTCTCGCTCGAGGGAGCAGCGCCGGTCGCTTCGTTTGATATCGTCGGTCTGCATGTGCCGCACGAGATGGCGGTGACGAACTTTCTCGAGGCACTCGACCTCGCTGGTATTCCGCTGTTAGCGGCTGACCGCACCGAGGACGACCCCATTATCATCGCCGGCGGCCCCTCGGTGTACAACCCCGAGCCGTACGCGGCCTTCTTCGATGCCATCCTCATCGGTGAGGGCGAGGAATCGCTGCTCGAGACCTGCCAGCTGCATCGCCGCCTGCGTGACGAAGGGGTCCCGCGCGTGCAGATTGTCGAGCAGCTTGCATCCATTGCCGGCAACTACGTGCCGTCGCTCTATGAGGTTCGTCACGACGAGCCCTGCTCGCCGCATGGCTACACCGTGCCGCGTGAGGGCAAGGATGCGCCGACCGTGGTCTACAAGCGCGTCGTCGAGGATTTCGGCGCCACGAATCCGCTGTCGCAGTCGTGCGTGCCCTATGCACAGCTGGTTCACGACCGCCTGTCTATCGAGATCCTGCGCGGCTGCGCCCGCGGCTGTCGTTTTTGTCAGGCCGGTATGACGTATCGCCCGGTGCGCGAGCGCTCGGCCGACCAGATCGTCTCGTCGGTGATTCAGGGTCTGGAAAAGACCGGCTATGACGAGGTGTCGCTGACCTCGCTTTCGACCACCGATCACTCCTGCATCCGCGATGTACTCGGTCGCCTGAACCGCCGTCTGGAAGATACGGGCATTCGCGTGTCCATTCCCTCGCAGCGCCTGGATTCGTTTGGCGTGGATATGGCCGAGTCGGTCGCCGGCGAAAAGAAGGGCGGACTGACGTTCGCGCCCGAGGCCGGCAGCCAGCGCATGCGCGACATCATTAACAAGAACGTGACCGAAGAGGACCTGGACCGTGCGGCCAAGGCGGCCTTCGAGGCCGGCTGGAACCGCATGAAGCCTGTCTCTTATACACATCTCCGAGCCCACGAGACCGGAGCCTATCT
>URBB01000022.1 GCA_900545835.1 uncultured Collinsella sp.
CTCTCCGTCGTCGGCAGCGTCAGATGTGTATAAGAGACAGTCGCTCGGCACGGTGTCGCTCGCATCCCACAGATCGGGATTGAGCGTGGGTGCGTGAGGGTCCACGGCGCAATGCGAACTTGTGTGTTCGTCGCCGATGGGCATGTATTCGATAAAGCGCAGGTGAATGGGGCGATCAACGGTCAGGCGCGCGAGGGCCGCCACGTCCTGGTTGAGGCGGCGGACGACTACGCAGTTGACCTTAACCGGCCCAAAGCCCCAGGTCAGCGCCGCATCGATACCCGCCATAGTCTGCTCGAGCCGACCCAGGCGCGTGATCTTTCCAAAGAGCGTGGGGTCGAGTGTGTCGAGCGAAATGTTGACGCGGTCGAGCCCGGCGTCTTTGAGCTGCGGCGCCAGCTTGGGCAGCAGGGCGCCGTTGGTGGTGAGCGAGATATCCTCGATCTGCGGGATCGCGCGGATGTCGCGAATGAGCGGGATAATGCGGCGGCTGACCAGCGGCTCGCCACCCGTCAGGCGCACGTGGCGAATGCCCCCTCCCGCCACCAGGCGCACAAAGCGAGCAATTTCCTCGGCACTGAGCAGCTCGTCGTGTGCACGCGGCGCCACGCCGTCGGCAGGCATACAGTAGATGCAGCGGAAATTGCACTTGTCGGTTATGGCAATGCGCAGGTAGTTGATATCGCGGCCAAAACCGTCATGTTGCACGCGCTCGTCCACACGGCCCTCCCCTCGTGCAGCGATTTATTCTTCAGGGAATATAGTACCGCACACAGAAATCGGGTCGACACGCGTACGACAGGGCATGCCATTCGGCAAGACGGCCTTCCCAAGCCCATCCTCAGCATTCAAACCGTCCCAACATTCGATGCTTTTCCCGATATTGGCAAAAAACGTCGAATGTTGGGACGGTTTAGGTGTCCGTAGAGCTCGGAAGACGAGCCAGACGCCCCTAGAGGCCGCCGCTCCAGTGCCGAATCACGAATTCCCGCAGGTCATTCTGCCGTTTCTGAAACGCCTCGCTTCGGTCGCACTTGAGGCCCATGGCGAGTGCTATAGCATTCATCGCCCGGTGCAATTGCAGTTGATGGGCAAACTGGGTCCCGGTGAGGACGATCATCCTAAAGCCCAGCGCGCTTAGTACGGTCATACGCTCCGCGTCAGACGCACTGCGCTGTTTATCAAGATGGTCCGAGCCGTTGTATTCAATCCCCGTGCCGCTCGCAGGTGCATATACATCGATCTCGAAATACCCAGCCTTAGCGAGATATTTGAACTCGTTGGGAACATCGACCCGATGGTTGAGCTCGACCCTGGTGTACCCGAGCCCGCCCTGGGAACGCTTCGCGACGACCATGATTGCGGCGGCCGTCTCCATGGGCGACCGCGCGCCATCGTGCACACGTCTGAGCACGGCAGCCGCACGTATAGCCCCCTGACGAGATCGATTCTCATCGCAATAAGCGATCAGGTCGGCAACGGTATACCTCTGCCCTATCTCGATATAATCGCCTGTCGCCAGATGATTCAAATGATATCGGGCGCAGATTTCATACCCATATTCCAGCTGCTCGGGCTCACTCATCCACGAGCCCGCCTGGACAAAGCACATGGCCTCATCAACCACCAAGAGACCCTCTGCCACCTCGATAAGATGACCCGAGGGTATGGGCGCCCCAAACACATGGCGTCGGAGACCCGCCGGCCGAGAGCGCTCGAAATCGAAGCTAACCAGCGTGTCAATACAATCGAGCTCCTCATGTGGAATACCAAGTGAGACCAGGTAGTCGGTGACAATCTCGACCGCCGCAGATATTCTCAGTCCCTTGGCATCGAGTCCCAATTTGAGCAGGCCCGTGGTCGACTCCGCCTCGTCGGCAATCGAGTCCTCATCGTATAGGCTGCTTGCTCGCGAAAGCGGCTCGGACGGACGCGCCACATTGTGGTACAGCCAGGCAGTCTTATGGGACAGGACAATCGGCAGGTCCATGAGCCCTCCAATGGAGTCGGATAACCAACCTTATTCCCCTGCTCACGGGTCCGCACACCTTCGTGCGCAAGAAAGCGATTCCACCCGATCGAGTGGCATAAAAACCATCACAACATTCGACGGTTTTCTCGATTTTGAGGGAAAGCATCGAATGTTGTGATGGTTTGAATCGGGGTGAAGACATGGAGGGACAGGGGCAACTGTGCCCCGGCGGGTTAATCCAGCTCCTTGAGTCCATGTGCCAGCTGCCAGTACTCGCCGTGCAACGCGAGGAGTTCCTCGTGAGTGCCGCGTTCGATGATGCGGCCGTGTTCGAGGACCATGATCGCGTCGGCGTCGCGGACGGTGGACAGGCGGTGCGCGATCATAAACGTGGTGCGACCGCGCATGATGCGGTCCATGCCGCGCTCGATGAGCTTTTCGGTGCGCGTGTCGATGGAACTCGTGGCCTCGTCCAGGATGAGCACCGGCGGATCGGCCACGGCCACACGTGCGATGGCGAGCAGCTGGCGTTGGCCCTGCGACAGGTTGGCGCCATCGGCCGTAACCGGCGTGTCGTAGCCTTGTGGCAAGCGGCGGATAAACGAGTCGGCGCAGGCGGCCTCGGCGGCGGCGCGCACTTCCTCGTCGGTCGCGTCGAGCTTGCCAAAGCGAATGTTCTGCGCAATGGTGCCGCTAAACAGGTGCGTATCCTGCAGCACAATGCCGAGCGACCCGCGCAGGCTGGCCTTGGCGATGTGCTTGACGTCGATGCCGTCGTACGTGATCTCGCCGTCATCGACCTCGTAGAAGCGGTTGATGAGGTTGGTGATGGTCGTCTTTCCGGCGCCCGTCGAGCCCACAAAGGCGATCTTTTGCCCCGGCTTGGCAAACAAGTTGAGGTCCGTGAGCACGCGCGTGCCCGGCACGTAGGAAAAGTCCACGGCATGGAAGCGCACGTCGCCGGCAAGCGGCACGAGGCCGGTGACAAGCTCAGTGCCGTCGGCAGCCACCGCACGGCCCGCATCGTCGACCGAGGCCACATCGTGCAGATGCCCGTACGTGCCCACGCCACGACCTTCGGGAATCTTCCACGCCCACGCGGAATCGCCCGTCTGCACCAGCTCCACACAGCCCTCGTCCACCTCGGGCTGCAGGTCCATCGCGGCGAACAGGCGCTCGGCACCGGCCAGCGCGTTGAGCAAGAAGTTGCCCAGCTGCGTGAACTGGTTGATGGGCATGGCCGCCTGGCGCACAAAGACCAGGTAGCTCGCGAGCGCGCCCACGTCGGCCAGACCGTTGATGCAGAGCATGCCGCCCGCCACCGCGACGATCGCGTAGTTGGCGTACCCGATCACCACGGTCATGGGCACCATCGAGTTGGCATAGGCCTGCGCGGCGCCACCGGTGCGGCGCAGCTCCTGGTTGCGCGCATCGAAACCGGCCACGTTGGCCTGCTCGTGGTTAAAGACCTTGATGACCTTTTGGCCCGAGACCATCTCCTCGACATATCCGTCCAAGTCGCCGAGCGACGCCTGCTGGGCGGCAAAGAATCGCTTGGAGCGGATACCCGAGTAGCGTGCGTACAGCACGATGGCCGCGTCGCACACGAGCGTGATGATCGTGAGCTGCCAATTGAGGATGATGAGCATGGCCGTGGTGCCGATCACCTGGATGGTCGCCTGGATCACGTTGGCAAAGCTGTTGTTGAGCGCCTCGGAGACCGTGTCGACGTCGTTGGTGAAGAAGCTCATGATGTCGCCCGAACGCGTGCCGTCGAAATAGCTGAGCGGCAGTGTCTGGATGTGCGCGAACAGGTCGCGGCGGATGTCGGACACCACACGTTGGGCCGCGCGCACCATAATCTGCGAGTAGCCCAGGGCCGACAGCACGCCCGCGGCGTAGATGGCGGCCGTAAAGAAAACCTGCTTGGTGAGCAGCTCCTCCCCGCCCGTAGCCAGGCCGTTGACGATGGGTCGCACCATATAGGTACCGGCGAGGCTCGCGATGGCGGCGACGGAGGCTAGCACGCCCACCGCAAGCAGCGAGAACTTGGCATGGCCCATGTATGAGAGCAGGCGGCGGAGCGTCTGTCCCAAATTGGCTGGGCGGGCCTGAGCGGATGTCTTAGGCATGGAGCTCACCCCCTTCTCGGGCCGGGGCATCTGAGGTCGCATTCCCCGCGAACTCCATCTGCGAGGCGTAAATCTCCTGGTAGATGTTGTCACCCGCCAGCAGCTCCCGGTGCGTGCCCACGCCGTGAATGCGGCCGTCGTCCAGCACGACAATGCGGTCGGCATCCATCACGCTCGCGATACGCTGGGCGATGATGATCACGGTCGTATCGGGAATCTGCGCGATATGCTCGCGGATCCTGGCGTCGGTCGCCATATCGACCGCGCTGGTCGAGTCATCAAAAATAAGCACGCGCGGATGTTTGAGCAGTGTACGCGCGATGCACAGGCGCTGCTTCTGCCCGCCCGAAACGCCAGCGCCGCCCTGGCCCAACTCGCCGTCGAGCCCGCCGATGCGGTCCAGGAACTCGTCCACACACGCCGCGCGGCAGGCACGCAGCAGCTCCTCGTCGGTGGCATCGGGCGCGCCCCACCGCAGGTTCTCGCGCACGGTGCCCGTAAACAGCACGTTCTTTTGCAGCACAATGCCCACGGCATCGCGCAGGGCAGCCAGGTCGTAGTCGCGCACATCGCGCCCGCCCACGAGCACGGCGCCCTCGGTCGCGTCGTACAGGCGCGCGATGAGCTGCACGAGCGAGCTCTTGCCCGAGCCCGTGCCGCCGAGCACACCCACCGTGGAGCCCGGCTCAATACGAAGGTCGATATGCTCGAGCACATCCTCGGCAGCATCCGCGCGGTACTTAAACGACACGTCGCGGAACTCGACGCTTCCGTCGGCCACTTCGCGCACGGCCGCGTCTGCCGCGGGCGCTTGGATGAGCGATTGTTCGTCGATCACGCGCGAAATGCGCTCCACGCTGGCGAGCGCGCGCGTGAGCAGCAAAAACACGTTGGAGATCATCATAAGCGAGTTCATGATCAGCAGCACGTAGCTCATAAAGCCCGTGAGCGAGCCCACGCCCAGCTTGCCGGCGAGAATCATGTGGCCGCCAATCCACAGGATGGAGAGCGCAGCCACGTACATCGACAGCTGAAACACCGGCAGGTTGAGCACCGCGTTGCCAAAGGTCTTCGTCGCAGTGCCGGCGAGCTCGGTATTGACGGTGTCGAACTTGGCCTCCTCGTGCTCGGTACGAACGTAGGCCTTGACGGCACGCACGGCGGTGAGGTCTTCCTGTACCACGCCGTTGAGGTGGTCCATCGAGGTCTGGAGTTGGCGGTAGAGCGGACTGACGCGATAGGTAATGGCGCCCAGTACGATTGCCAGCACGGGCAAGATGATCGCAAAGACGGTGGCGAGCGGGCGCGACAGCATCAGCGCGTAGATAAGGCCGACGATAAGCGTCACCGGGCCGCGCACCATAGGGCGAAAGCCGTTGCCCACAGCATTTTGGATAACGGTGATGTCCGTGGTCATGCGGGTGACGAGTGAGCTGGCGTCGTAGTTGTCCAGGTTACCAAAAGCGAGCGTCTGAATCTTTTTGTACTCGGCCTCGCGCAGGTTAGCGCCTAGGCCCGAGGCAACGCGGGCGGACGTGCGGGCATAACCCAAGCCCAGTACCAGCGAAAGCGCGGCGCACACCAACATGTACGCGCCCTGCAGCAGCATGTAGTTGATATCACCCGCAGGCACGCCCACATCGATGATGTTGGCCATGATGACCGGGATAAACAGCTCGAGCACCGTCTCGACCGACACAAAGAACACGCCGAGGATGGCGTCGCGACGGTATGCCCCTAGATAGGAAAACAGTATTTTGAGATTGCGCACGCAGGTTCAACCCCCATCAAACGTTGTTCGCAAACGCACGTATTATTGCGCGCCGAATAATGGTGTCAAGTATTCCGAAATCGTTTTCTGCAAGGTTAGCGCCGGCGGCGAGTTCTCGTGATGTGTGTCCATATTCACTCGGAATAATGGTGCGCGAGACTTTTTTCGCTCCGGCGTCAACACAAAGCTTGACTCTACAATCGTTGTAGGGTTTTGACTACACTGGTAGCTAAACGAACCAAGCCAGAAAGCCCCGCCCATGGAACACGACCTCACACACGGCAATGTCCTTAAGACCATCGCGGTCTTTGCCCTGCCCTATATGCTCTCGTACTTTTTGCAGATGCTCTACGGCATGGCCGACCTGTACATGATGGGGCAGTTTAGCGGCGCCGCCGGCATCACCGCCGTGGGCAATGGCGCGCAGACGCTCTATATCATTACCGTGACGCTCGTGGGCCTGGCCATGGGAACGACGGTGATCGTCGGCCACGCCGTGGGCTCGCGCCGCTTCGACCGCGCCGAGGCCGCCATCGGCAACACCATTACGCTCTTTATGGGTGTCTCGGTGGTGCTGGCCGCTGTCCTGCTCGCGCTGTGCCCGCAGATCGTGGCACTCATTGGCACGCCGGCCGAGGCAGTCGAAGGAACCGCCGCCTACCTGCGCATCTGCTTTGTCGGCATTCCCTTTATCGCCGCGTACAACATTCTTTCGGCCATCTTTCGCGGCCTGGGCGATTCGCGCTCGCCCATGTACGTGATTGGCGTGGCATGCATCATTAATATCGCGCTCGATTTTCTGTTTATCGGCCACATGGGGCTCGGCCCCGTGGGCGCGGCGCTCGGCACGGTGACCGCCCAGACGGCCAGCGTTGCCCTCGCGCTCGTGTGGCTCAAGAGCCGCCGCACGAACATCCACGTTAAGCGCAGCGACCTGCGCCCCCAGCCCGAGGTGCTCGGCAGCATTCTTAAGATCGGCGTGCCCGTGGCCGTGCAGGACGGCTGCATCCAGGTGGCGTTTATGTTTATCACCGTCATCGCCAACCACCGAGGACTCGTCGACGCCGCCGCCGTGGGCCTGGTCGAGAAGATGATCAGCTTCTTGTTCATTGTGCCGAGCTCCATGGGCGCCACCGTCAGCGCACTCACGGCGCAAAACGCCGGCGCAGGCAAGGGCGATCGTGCACGTCAGGTACTCAAAGATGCCATGACGATCTCGGTAGTGTATGGCTGCCTGATCACAGCGCTGATGTGGCTGGTGGCGCCGGCGTTTATCGGCTTTTTTGCCAAGGACGCTGCAGTGGTCGCGGCCGGTACCGGCTATATGCGCAGCTACATTTTCGACGCAATCTTTGCCGGCATCCACATTTGCTTTAGCGGCTTTTTCGCTGCGTACGGCAAGAGCTACATCGGCTTTGCGCACAACGTGCTGGCCGTGGCGCTCATTCGCGTGCCGGGCGCGTGGCTGCTGTCGAACGCCTATTCCAACACGCTGTTTCCCATGGGCATCGCCTCGCCGTGCGGGTCCATTCTGTCGGCAGTCATCTGTGTTGTCGCGTTTACCGTGCTCAACCGGCGCGGGGCTTTTGACAAGTTGGCAGCGTAGCGGGGCGACGCGGAATCGCCCTGATCGACGACATCATCGGCGACGACCCCGCGACCCACGTGACGCAGATTACGGTGCCGGTTGCCCCGTCCAAATAAGAACCGCCCGAAAGGCATCATGCTTTCCGGGCGGTTCTTCAATTTGGCTATCAACGCGCTAAGCCTGGGGCACCTGACCAGTCGCCAGGATCTGCTCGAGTGCGTCCTCGTCCAGCACGGGTACACCCAGCTGCTCGGCTTTGGTGAGCTTGGAGCCCGCCTTGGGGCCGGCGACCAGATAGCTCGTCTTCTTTGACACACTGCCCGAAACCTTGGCGCCGAGCACCTTGAGCGCCGCGCCCGCCTCGTCACGCGTGCGGTTGACGAGGGTGCCGGTGAGCACGAAGGTCAGACCCGCAAGCGGCTGTGCGTCGGCGAGCTCGCCTGCCACGCCAGCGTCGGCTGCGGCTTGCGCGTGTGCGGCGCCCAAGTCGACCTCGAGCGACAGGCCCGTCTGGCGCAGGCGCTCCAGCACGGCAAGGTTCTCGGGCACGGCCAGGAACTGCTTGACGCTCGCCGCAATCTTGGGACCGATGCCCTCGCACTCGGCGATGTCCTCTTCGCTCGCCAAGATGAGCTTGTCAATCGACAGGAATCGCTCGGCGATGACCTCGCCCACGCTCTTGCCCACGTGGCGGATGCCCAGGGCAAACAGCACGCGACCGAGCGGCTGGCTCTTGGACTTGTTGAGCTCGGCGATGATTTTCTCGGCCGTCTTGAGGCCTACCGGAATGGGATCGCCCTTCTTGACGCCCTTTTTGCTGTTGGAGCTGGCATAGGTGCGCCCCGTGTCCAGGCCGGCGATATCGTCGACCGTGAGCTGGTAGAAGTCTGCGACGTCGTGAATCAGCCCGGCGGCGATCATCTTGTCGACAATCTCGTCGCCTAGGCCGTCGACGTCCATGCAGCCGCGGCTCACCCAGTGGAGCAGGCGCTCCTTGAGCTGTGCGGGGCAGTCGATGGACACGCAGCGGTAGGCAACCTCGCCGTCCTCGTGGACCACGGGGCTGCCACACACGGGGCAGACCTCGGGCATGTGCCAGTCGACCGAATCGGCTGGGCGCTTATCGAGCACCGGGCCCACGACCTCGGGGATCACGTCGCCCGCCTTGTGCACGATGATAGTGTCGCCCTCGCGCACGTTTTTGCGACGGATCTCGTCAATGTTGTGCAGCGTGGCGCGCGCGATGGTGGAGCCGGCGACCGTCACCGGGTCGAACTCGGCGACTGGCGTGAGCACACCGGTGCGGCCCACCTGGATGCGGATTTCGCGCAGGATGGTCTGCTTTTCCTCGGGCGGAAACTTAAAGGCAATGGCCCAGCGCGGCGCGCGGGCAGTAAAGCCCAGGTCGAGCTGCTGCTGGAAGCTGTCGACCTTTACGACCACGCCGTCGATGTCGTAGTCCAGGTCACCGCGGTGCTCAAGCGCCTGGGCACAGAACTCGTGAACCTCGGCGGGTGTGGCGCAACGGGCAACGTTAGGGTTGACGCTGAAGCCGGCGCTACGCAGCCAATCGAGGAACTCGCGCTGGCTGTGGACATGCAGTGGGTCAGTATCGGCGATGGCATAGATAAAGGTGGCCAGATCGCGGCGCGCCGTGACCTTGGGATCCTTCTGACGCAGGCTGCCGGCGGCGGCGTTGCGCGGGTTGGCGAAGGGATCGCGGCCCTCGGCATCGGCCTCGTCGTTCAGACGAACAAAGCTGCCCTTGGGCATGTACACCTCGCCGCGTACCTCAATGGTGCGCTCGCGGTCGGCGCCCATGTGGGCGAGCGCCGGCTCGGACAGGTGCATGGGCACATCCTTGATGGTACGGACATTGAGCGACACGTCCTCGCCCGTGGTGCCATCGCCACGTGTGGCCGCGCGCACAAAGGTGCCGTTTTGGTAGGTAAGTGCCACACCCAGGCCGTCAATCTTTAACTCGCAGGTATAGGTAACGCTGCCGGCGCCGAGCGCATCCTCGGTGCGCTGGAGCCATGCGTCGAGCTCGTCCAGGTCCATGGCATCGTCCATGGAATACATGCGTGCCATGTGCGTGACCGGCGTAAACTGCTCGCTCACGTAGCCGCCCACGCGCTGGGTATAGCTGTCGGACGTTACCAGATCGGGGTAGGTCGCCTCGATTTCCTGCAGCTCAACGAGCATTTTGTCAAAAGCGGCGTCCGTGATCTCGGGCGCGTCGAGCATGTAGTAGCGATAAGCGTGGTAATCGAGCTCGTGGCGCAGCTCGGCCGCACGCGCTGCCGCCTGGGCACGGGCATCGGCCGGTGCAGCGGTATCCGTGCTCGCGGGCGTTTCGGTATCGATGTCCACGCCGTCACCAAACAGGCTCGATTGCTCCATAGCGGCACTCCTTCGCTCGATTTCAAACGGATACTAGAGTACCACCGGTCACGATGGGGCCGAATACCGGTCTCAAACCGCACCGAATCGGCAGCCGCCAGACTGGGGTGGACAGTTAGTTCAGATACGTATAAATCCTAGAGCTGGATTAGGCACGAACACCCCTGTTTCAACTAATTTGGGCTCCCTGAGATCATGTAAACGTCCCGCTCGCCCTCCCAAACACCCATTCAAACCCCATCCCAATCAAAAATTGCTCAAAACGCATCCCAAGCTGCCCCAGATTTATACGTATCTGAACTAACTGTCCAGACCATTACGAACCAGGCCTCTTGCCAGCCACAAGTGATCCGTTTTCCTCCGTCCCCAACGGATCAATAAGAAAAGAGGGGCTGTCCCGCGCTGGCGGGACAGCCCCTCTGGCTTCGGCATGTGCGAAATGGCTCGTTAGTAACCCTGGCCGTAACCCTGACCCTGGCCCTGCTGGCCCAGCAGCTCCTCCAGATACTGGCGCAGCTGCTCGTCGGTAATACCGCCGTTGCCGGTGTCGGTCGAACTGTCGTCCTGCTGCTGGTTCTGCAGCTCCTCATCGGAGCCCAGCTCGACGGTGACCTTCTTCTCTTCCTTGCCGCGCATGAGCGTGATCTCGACCTTCTCGCCCACCTCGTGGCTGCGCAGTGCGATGATCAGGCCATCGGCGCTCGTGATTTCGTCGTCGCCCAGCTTGGTGATGACGTCGCCCTCCTGAATGCCGGCCTTGGCAGCAGGACCATCCTCAACGACGCTCGCCACATACGCGCCGCTATCGGTGCTCAGCTTGTTGGTGCGGGCGTTGAGCGCGTTGACGCTCGAAAGCGTAGCGCCCATGTACGGATGCACCGGCGTCTTGCCGCCGATGATCTGGTCGGCAATGTTCTTGGCGTAGTTAACGGGAATAGCAAAGCCCACGCCCGAGCTGGAGCCCGAGTAGCTCTCGATGAGCGAGTTGATGCCCACCAGCTCACCGTTGTCGTTGACGAGCGCGCCGCCGGAGTTGCCCGGGTTGATGGCGGCATCGGTCTGAATCATGTTGGCATAGATGGTGTTACCGCTGGTAGAGCTCATGGCCGTGGAGCAGTAGAGCGCCGAGACGATACCGGTGGAGACAGACTGCTCGTTGCCGAACGGCGACCCGATCGCCATGACCCACTCGCCCACGTTGAGCTTGGAGGAATCACCGATCTCGATCGGCGTGAGCTTGGAGGCGTCGGCGTCCTTGAGCTTGATGACGGCCAGGTCGCTCGAGGCGTCGTTGCCCACGAACTCGGCCTCGTAGGTGGTGCCGTCGTCCATGGTAACCACGTACTGGTCATAGCCATCGACCACGTGGTTGTTGGTGAGGATGTGGCCCTCGGTATCAAGCACCACGCCCGAACCGACGCTGCCCGAGCTATCCGACTCGTCGGCAGACTGCGAAAGCGAGCCATTCTGGCTACCGCTCGAAGTGGCGGTAATGGAAACGACGGAGGGCAGGGCCTTGGCAGAAACGGCCTCGGCCAACGTGGTGTCCTCGGAATCAATCGTAATCTTTTGCGTCGATGAGCCCGAAGCGCCCGCCGTCACGGCGTTCTTGCCGCCGCCAATGTTGAGCGTGCCGCTCATGATAAGCGCGATGACCAGCAGGGCACCGCAGGCGCAGCCGGCGAGCGCCGTAATAAAGATCGGCAGCTTTTTGGTCTTGGTCTTGACCACCGTGTGCTTGTTCACGACCTGTTGGCCGCCCAGCGGCTTGCCGGTCTGCGTGTCGAAGGCCTGCACGTAGGGAATGTTGCCATCGGCAGGCGTCGACTCCACCTGCACGCGCGGCTGCTGCTGAGTCTCGCCGGCGTGGTCCGCATCCTGGGGGCGCTGGGAATCGTTCTCGCTCATAGCTGCGATCCTTTCGTCAAATAACCAAAGGCCCGCCAAACATGTGGCGGGCCATCATTGTTCACGTTGAGTTGTACCCCAATATGCGGGCACAAGTGTATGAGAACGCAATCTTTTAGGAAGGCTTAAGTTCTGCTGCAGATTCGAGAGGAACCCGCACCCGCGTCAAAACCACCACAAAGGTGCCTGTCCCCTTTGTGGTGGAAAGCTAGTCCTTAAACAGATAGCCCACGCCGCGGACGGTGGTGATATGTGCCGCAATCTGCGGGCCCACCTTGGAGCGGATGCGTCGGATGTGCACGTCGACGGTGCGCGTGCCGCCGCAGTACTCAAAGCCCCACACGCGGTGCAGCAGCACTTCGCGGCTGTAGGCGCGGTTGGGATGCGTCGCCAAAAAGCTCAGCAGCGAGTACTCCATCAGCGTCAGGTCGATAGGCTCGTTATCGAGCGTTACCTGGTAGGTAGCCAGGTTAATCTCGAGGTTATCGATGTTGAGTACATCGTCGGCGGTGACGGTCTCCTCCTCGCCCATCAGGCGCTGCGCGCGAGCCTTGAGCTCGTTGGGTGTCGCCGTGGGGCATACAAAGTCGGCATGCGCGTGATTGGGCAGGCGCAAGGTACCGAGCGCCTCGTCGTCGACGATCACCAGCATGGGGACGCCGCCGCGGTCGTCAAGCCACTTGGCAATCTGATCGATACGGTCGCTGCGGATGCCGTCGGAATCGAGAATCAGCAGGTCAAAGTCGTGCGCCGCAGTCGGCGAATCGGGGGTGGCCAGGCTCACCTCGACACCCAGGGTGGTCGTCAAGCTGCGGGCAAACTCGTGGAAGCGCGTCGTGCGCGCCATGAACAGGGCACTCTTTTCGGACATATCGGCCTCCAAAAAAATGAGCTCAATCGTACTGAAACAAGCCAGCGCGATTAGGAGTTCGCCAGGTAGTGCTTAATCTCCCACTCGGTGATCGTAGACTCGAACTTATGCCACTCGTCGCGCTTCTTTTTGAGGAAGAAGCTGTGGATGTGCTCGCCGAGGGCATCCTTCATAAACTGCGAGTCCTCAAACACGTCGAGCGCCTCTTTGAGCGAGCGCGGCAGCGGCGTGTAGCCGGCCTCGAGCATCTGACGGTCGGTAAGCTTGAGCGTCTCGGCCGTTGCCTCGGGCGGGAGTTCCAGCTTGCGCTCGATGCCGTCCAGACCAGCCGCCAGCGTGACGGCGTTGACCAGGTACGGGTTGGCCATGGGGTCGGGGCTACGAAGCTCGATGCGCGTGGACAGCTGCTTGCCGGGCTTGTAGACCGGAATGCGGACCATGCTCGCGCGGTTGCGCAGGCCCCACGTGGCGTACTGCGGCACGGAGTCGCCGCCCGTGGTGATGCGCTTGTACGAGTTGACCGTGGGGTTGGTGATGGCGCTAATCTCGCGGGCATGCGCCAGGATGCCGGCCATGTAGTGCTTGGCGATATCGGAGAGGTGGTACTTCTCGTCGTCCTCGCCCCAAAAGACGTTGTTGCCGTCGTGGTCGAATAGCGACTGGCACAGGAACATAGCGCTGCCGTCCTCGCCCGCCAACGGCTTGGGCATAAAGGAGGCGTGGCAACCGCTCTCGTAGGCCTGCTGCTTAATGATTAGTTTGGCCGTGGTGATGGCGTCGGACATGCTCAGGGCCTCGGCGTGGCGCAGGCTCATGCCGTGCTGCGAGCGGCCGGCAGCGTGGAAGGTGTACTCCACGGGCACGGACATCTTCTCGAGCGTGAGAACCGTGTTGCGGCGCAGGTCGCGGGCGGCATCGCTCACCGAAAGATCGAAGTAGCCCACGTTGTCGAGCGGCTCGGGCGTGTGCTCGTCGGGGAAGTAGTAATACTCCAGCTCGGCGCCCACGTTGAGCAGGTAGCCAGCCTTCTCGGCCTTGCGGAACATGCGGCGCAACGCATCGCGCGGATCGCCGGCGAAGGGCTTGCGGTCGGGGGTGCACACGTCGCAGAACACGCGGGCGACGCCGTTGTGGCTCGGGCGCCACGGCAGAATCTGGAAGGTCGAAGCATCGGGGAATGCGAGCATGTCGGCTTCCTCGGGCGTAGCAAAGCCCTCGATGGCGGAGCCGTCAAAGCCAATACCCTCCTCAAAAGCGACCTCGAGGTCCTCGGGGCTAATGGCAAAGTTCTTGAGGCGGCCGAGAATGTCGACAAACCACAGACGCACAAAGCGGATGTCACGCTGCTCTACGGAGCGAAGTACGTAATCGATGTTCTGCTGGTTCATGTCGCTCCCCTTTCTTTCGGGCGGGTTTCGACTGGTCTATATCGCAGATACTATCGCAGAAAAATGTTTCCGCAGGGTTAAAGCGTATCAAGCGCTCAAAAAACGTGCGCGAACAGGCCGTTGCGAACGAGCGGTTAGCGCGAGGTCGATGCGCGGTGTTCGATGTGGCCGGGGATCTCGATGCGTTTGGGCGCCAGCTTTGCGGCCTCGCCCACAGTAGTGGTAACAACGTCGATGCGCTCGGACAGGCGCTCGACCACGCGCTCGGCGATGGTAAGGGTGTCTTGCGCGGCCGTGGTCACGCCGCCAAAGAGCACGTGATTCCAGGGGTAATCGTCAAACGTTGCGATCTTGAGACCCGCCGGCAGCGAGGGACCAAGCTGCGCCAGTGCCTCGGTCAGACGCAGGAAAACCAGGCCGTTGACGGCAATGAGGCCGAGCTTTTTGCCTGCATAGCCGCGGATGGTCTCGTCCAAGCGACCGACGCCCGTGGCGCCACCGTCGGCCAGGGTGACGACCTCGCCCGCAAGGCCGCGGCGCGAAAGCTCGTCGGCAAAGGCCTCGGCACGCTCGCGACGCACGGGGCTGTCGTCGCTTGCCTCGGTGAGCAGGCACAGGCGCTCGCTGCCAGCGGCGGCCAAGGCGTCTACCAAGCCGGCGACCAGCTCACGGTTGTTAGATGTCACCAGATCGACACCGCCGTCGGCAACGTTGCGGTCGAGCAGCACTACGGGCAGGCGTCCCGCTGCCGCGGCGATTGCCTCGTCATTGCCTCCGCAGGTGTTGACGACCAGACCGTCCACGCCGGCATCGATAAGTCTGGTGAGCGACTCGGCCTCCTTGGCGGGATCGTTGCCGCTAATGGCCGTCATGAGCGAGCAGCCGCGCGCCGCGGCGCTGGCGGAAAGGCCCTCGAGCATGGCGCTCGAGAACGGGTTGGCGATGTCAGCCAGAATCACACCGATGAGGTTCGTACGCGAGCTGCGCAGATTGCGCGCGGCGGCACGTGGGCGATAGCCGGTGCGCTCGATAACTGCCGCGATGCGAGCACGGGTCTCCTCGGTCATTTGCCCGGGGCGGTTGTTGAGATAGCGCGAGACCGTGGCCGGGCTCACGCCCGCCTCGGCGGCAATGTCCTTGATTCTCATCTGCGCCATAACGCACCCCGTTTCCCAATTGTCGGCGATCTGAGCCATTTTAGGCATTTTTTTAAAAATCTCGGTTGCAAAACGCTGTAGGTGAGTATACTACAACTCGAAACGAAACCGATTTCGTAAACCGATTTCGGCGAGCGTTGGCACGCAGGTGCAAAGACGCACCCTACCGTCTTGGCACCTGCGTGCCAACGCCATATCAAAGGTGTACGCACGAGTAAAAGGAGCTGCGCGACCATGGGTAAAACGGTTCTTACCTTCGGCGAGATCATGATGAGACTCTCACCCAAAGACCACCTGCGTATTGAGCAGGCAACCGAGTTTGACGTCCGCTACGGCGGCGCCGAGGCCAACACTGCGCTTTCCTTGGCCTACCAGGGCGACAAGGCCGCTTACGTCTCCGTTGTCCCGGCCAACCGTCTGGGCGAGTGCGCCCTGCGTTCGCTGAAGGCCTACGACGTCGACACCACGCGCGTCGTGCGTCAGGGCGACCGCCTTGGCTCCTATGTGTTTGAGGTCGGTGCCTCGCAGCGCGGCAACGGCTGTGTCTACGACCGTAAGTTCTCTGCCATCAACATGGCCAAGCGCGACGTCTTCGACTGGAACGAGATCCTCAAGGGCATCGATGTCTTCTATTTCTCCGGCGTGACTCCCGCCGTCTCCGACGAGATGGCCGCCGCCTGCAAGGATGCGCTCACCGCCTGCCGCGCCAAGGGCATCACCACCGTGTGCGACGTCAACTATCGCGGCAAAATGTGGTCGCCCGAGAAGTCTCAGGCCACCATGAAGGAACTCCTGCCGCTCGTCGACATCTGCATCGCCAACGACGAGGACGCGCCTGCCGGCCTCGGTATGACTTGCGTCTCCGGCTCCCTTGCCCACGGCATCGAGGAGCGTGACACCTACGTCGAGATGGCCCGTCAGATCTGCGCCGAGTACGGCTGCAAGAAGGTCGCCTCGGTCGTCCGCAACATCTCCTGCGTCGAGCGCTCCATCTGGATGGGCATGCTCTTTGACGCCGAGAGCGGCGAGCACTGGTTCTCCCCTGCTCACGATGTACACGTGCTCGAGGGCGTTGCCGCCGGCGACGCTTTCAACGCCGGCCTCGTCCATGCCCTCATCAACGACTTTGACCCGCAGGCTGCCGTCAACTACGCCATCGCGGCCTCGATCCTCAAGCTCACCATCAAGGGCGATTCCAACTTGGTGACCGCAGACGAGATCGCAGCCGTGGCATCAGCCGCCGACGGTGGCACTCGCGTCGCACGCTAGTCCGTCTCCATTCCGCGGGCCGCAGCTTTCCAATCCCATACCCCTGCGGCCCGCTCCCCGATTCCTCCGGCCGGGCAAAACCACCAGTCCCATTCCGGTTTTGCCTGGCATTTCCTACATGACTGGTCGAGCAGCCGGTTTTGGAATTGCTTGAACCCCAAGCAGTGCCTCCGATAACCAATCCAAAATCGGCTCCTGACCAGCACATTTGGCAATCACGCGCCCATGCGCGCCACACATCGAAAGGAACATCATGTTCGATCAGTTCTACACCACGCTTGAGTCCCTGGGCATCGTGCCGGTCGTTGTGCTCGACAAGGTCGAGGACGCCGCTCCGCTCGCCCACGCCCTTATGGCAGCTGGCATGAAGTCCGCCGAGGTCACCTTCCGCACCGCCTGCGCCGCCGAGTGCATCGCCGCTATGGCCGAGGCCGAGCCCGAGATGTGCGTTGGCGCCGGCACTGTCCTGACCGTCGAGCAGGTTGAGCAGGCCCGCGCCGCCGGTGCCAAGTTCATCGTCTCCCCGGGTTACAACGAGAACGTCGTGAAGCACTGCATCGACATCGACCTGCCCGTCCTTCCCGGCACCGTGACCCCCTCCGAGGTTACCGCAGCCGAGAACCTGGGCCTCAAGGTCACCAAGTTCTTCCCCGCGTCCCAGTATGGCGGCCTGAACACCATCAAGGCCCTCGCCGCTCCGTTTGTCGGTCACCGCTTTATGCCTACCGGCGGCGTGAGCACCGCCAACGTCGAGGAGTACCTGAGCTCCTCCGCCATCATCGCCTGCGGTGGCACCTGGATGGTCAAGCCGGCCCTGTTTGCCGACGGCGACTTCTCCAAGGTCGAGCAGATCGCCCACGAGGCCATGGACGTCGTCAAGAAGGTCCGCGGCTAGGTTTAGCTCTCTATCGTGAAAGGGGGGCGTGCCCTAAACCTCGCCCCCTTTCTTTTAAAGCGGCTCGGAAGCGCGCCGTTTCCGTCACGAACAAGAACCAAAACCGTCTTGTATGCTGATAGAACGTGACGGAAGCGACACGCCTCCAAGCCGCTTTGCCTACTCGGCTGGCCGTCGCGCTCAACTAAGCCACTTCGACAAAAGCCGAGCCACCAAAACAGCTGCGGTGCCGTCTGGAGGAATGGACCTTTGCTTCCGGTCTTTTCCTCCAAGCGGCGCCGCATCTTTGTGCCCCGGTCACACCCCAACGCAGTTGCGGTGAAATAGGGACTGTTTGCGCCACCTAGGTCGCAAAACAGTCCCTATTTCACCGCAACTTATATGGGGATTGATTAGATGAACGAGTCTTTGGACAGCTCAAAATAGTCGGGATGCAAGGCGATAACCGGGCCCTGCTCCTCGGGCATCAGGTGCAAGTGCGTCTCTGCCAGATAGCTCGCCGCGTCGGTATCGCCCCTCTTAATGGCCTCGAGAATCCGGCGATGCTGCCGACGAATCGGCTCCCAATCCAGATCCTGCGACACCATACGCAACCAGTTGTATCGCTCAAAATGCGTGTTGATGCTCTTCATCCAATCCCACAACATGTGACGACCGGCAATCTCAAAACATGTCTCATGGAACAGGTTGTCCAGATCGAAAAAGCGACGCGTTTCGCTATGGTCGAGCGACTCGGACTCGGCAAGAATCTGCTCGAGCCGATGCTTTTGCTCGGGCGTGGCGGCAGAACAGCATTTAATGAATACGCTTCTCTCGAGTTTCTCGCGCAAGAAACAGGCGTTCTCGGCACGCTCCATGCTGATTTTTGAGACATAGGTACCGCTTTTGGGACGCGTTTCCACCAGCTCCTGCTCGCGCAGACGCACAAAGGACTCGCGAATGGGTGTGCGCCCGATTCCCGTCTCTTTTTCCAGACCAATCGCCGAAAGGCGCGTGCCGGGCTTGAGCTCGGCATAGATGATCTTGGACCGCAATGCGTTGTACGCCTGGTCTTGCAGGCTCTGATAATGCTGGTGTTGTTCCATAAAGCCCTCGGATGAAGCCTCGGTTAATCGAATACCACTATGCAATACTATCGCATCCCCCGCCCCCTCATAAGTTGCGGTGGAATAGTTCCTGTTCAAGGCCTTCAGCAGCAAAAACAGGAACTATTCCACCGCAACTACAGCCAACGAGTTGTTGCGATTAGGTGAACGTTCACCTTTTTATTGTTTTTCTCTTCGCAAATAAAATCCCGTGCGTATACTTAGGCTCAAACGAAACCGATTTCGTTGAGCGTGGGCAATATGATGCTAAGACGCACCCTACCATCTTGGCATCTTATCGCCCACGCAATGCCATTTGCTTTCTTCCCGTCTCGTTGGACCTTTAGTCCCATTCCGGCACAGCGAGACACTTCCTAGACGACTGACCGTGGGGCCGGCTTTTCTGCTTTTGCAGCAGTGCCTCCGATAACCCTCTTTTGCCGGCCCGGGTCAGCTTTTTCGCACAACCGAAAGGACGGGTAGCAACATGCGACCGCTCATCATCATGCATGGCGAGAACATCGACTGGTGCCATACCGTCATCAGAATGCTGATGTATCTGGTGGGCGTTGCAGTACTGGCACTCGGTATGAGTCTCCAGACGGCATCCGGCCTGGGCGTCGCCGCGCTCACGTGCTTTGCCACAACCCTATCCATGCTCACTGGCAAGACGCTCGGCTTTTGGATCACCGCAACCTACGTCGCCTACATCGTGGCGCAATTAGCCATCTTGCGAAGCGAGTTCCAGCCGCGCATCCTGCTCGAGTTGTTCTTCTCAACGCTGATTGGCGGCTTGACCGACCTCTTCATGGCGGTCAACCCACTGCATCCCACGGCACTCCCCACACAGATTGCGACCATGCCGCTCTCCCTCGCTGTCACCGCATTTGGCGTAAGTCTCGTCGTCAACATGGGCGTTGTCCCCAACGCGCCCGACGGCTTGGTGCAAGTCATTGCCGAAAAGCTTAAACGCCGCTTTGGTGACGTAAAAGTCGTGTTTGACTGCTCACATGTCGCCGCCTCGCTCGCGTTGTCGCTGATCTTTATGTACAACCTGGGCGGCTTTGGCGTCACGACCGCCATCTCGGCACTGTTCCTGGGCCATGTCATCAACGTCGCCAACAAGCTGTTCGCCCAGCGCTTTATCCGCGCGGCATTTGGAAAATAGCACCACCGCAAAACCCGCGAGTAGCGCTTACTTTGCTATATCTCACTATACTTTGCTATATCTTGCTATATCTTGAGCAAAGATGGCTCACATGCAAACAAACCCTTTTAAGCCCACAGCAGGTAAAACACCTCCCACGATTATCGGCCGCGAAGATGTGCTCGAAGAATTCAATGAGGGCCTCGTCAACGGGCCTGGTGCCCCGGGGCGCCTAATGCGCATAGCCGGCGTCCGTGGAACGGGCAAGACGGTCCTCCTTGACGAGTGCTCACGTTTGGCGCAAAGCCGTGGCTGGACGGTCATAAAAGAGGTCGCAACCGAGGGACTTTGCCAGCGCATTCTCGAACAGCTGCAACCCAAATTCCAGGCCAAACACGCCAGATTTGAGCCCACCGTAGCTGGCATATCCATCGGCAGCATAGATATTGAGCGAATCGGCCCATCGCTACGCGACGCCATGAGACAGACAATATCCAAGAATGGAAATGGCCTGCTCATCACTCTCGACGAGGTTCAAGACGCAGAGCTCGATGAGGTCCGAACGCTCTCCATTGCGATTCAGCAGGTTATCGGCGAAGACCTTGATATCGCCTTTGTTTTTGCTGGGCTGCCTTCGATGATTGAAAGCATCATCAACGGAAAGACACTTACGTTTTTGCGCCGTGCCCTCCCCTTTGATCTGAAGGCTGTGGCAGTAACCGAAGTGTCGTACTCCCTCGAGGAAACCATTGAAGCGTCTGGCATGGAGTTGCAGCCAGGTATTGCCGGCCAACTTGCCGAGGCAACGCAAGGCTATCCTTTCATGATCCAACTCGTTGGATACTACGCATGGCAGTTGGCAAGACGTGCACATACAGCGATTATTGGAGAAGAAGAAGCCGAGCGTGGCATTGCAACGGCACGCGAACGCTTCTGCGCCATGGTGATTGAGCCCGCGCTGCGGCGCATTCCGCCCACGTGCATCGCTTATCTGCTGAGCATGGCGTCTTTGGGGCAGACGAGCTCGACTAGCATGGTTGCCGATGGCCTAAACAAAACGCCTCAACAGGTGAGCTCCGTCCGCAGCCGCCTGTTAAGAGAATCGATTATCGAGGCCCCCTCGTACGGCAAGGTCTCATTTGCCATCCCCTACATGCGCAATTACCTCTACGAACACAAAGCCGAACTGGAAGTTGAACTGTAGAAGCGGTAACTGCCCTGCAAGACGAAAACCGTTTTCGTACGGATTTAAAGCAGACGTAAACGATTTTCGTCTTGATTTGCGTACGGAATTAAGACGTAAATTGCGCTTTCGTACGCTTATTACCAGACGCAAATTGTCTTCGTCCGGCCATGCGTCCCCAATCTAGACGAAAAGAGCCCCGAGCTCGAATCGGGGCTCGATGTAAGTTCTAGGGTGTCAGAAGTTACATCAGCCGCTTACGACCGCTCTGTCTATCTCTCCGAGCGGGACGGGCGCCGATGCCCTGATCTCTGCCATGTCGAGGTGCGAGATCAAATCCTTGGCGCGCTCGCCGGAGTGGTATGCCTTGTTCGGCGCCACCTTCCTGTAGAGCTTCTTGAGCTTCGTCTTCCCCTTGTTGCCCGGCGGCATCTCCGTCTCAGGTGGCAGCCCTAGGAAGGACAGGACGCCGGGCAGGTCGCACAGCATCACGTCCTCGATGTCGGCCTTGGCCGCCAGGTCGACGACTCTCTGCGCTGTCGGCGAGATGTTCGGGGTGCTGCTACCGCCCGCTGGTTCGGAAGCTGGCGGGCAGTAGCGGGCAGTAGCGGCAGTAGCGGTGTGGCTCGATAGGCCCGAATATCCGTAAGGAAGGTGCTCGCTCTCATATGTGCTGATATGCCTCGCCTCGCGAACCTTGGGATGCTTCCTGAGGTAATCCCTCAATTCGAGCCACTCTTTATGCTCATAACGCTTCGAAATCGTTTCCCCGTCGACAGTTTCCTTCACATAATGGTATGTTCGAACGCCTTCGAACTTGCCGAACCCGTTCTCGACGCTGAAGTTTCTGAACCAGCGCGAAAACCCATTCAGGTCCATGAAGTTGACTTGGGGATGCCTGTCTTTCGTTCGTTCGAATGAGTGGACGAGCGGAGTGCCTTTGACTTGTTCCAGGCCGAAGGCTTCCATTTCGCGGGCCTGCTCCTTTTTCCAGAATTCGAGATACGACGTCAGCGTCTCGCTTATCGAGATCCTCCGCACGCTTTTCTTGCTTTTGGGCGAGCGAACGCTTCGATCGGCCGCGAACTGCTGCTCAATGAGGATGCTTCTGTTCTCGACGGAGACATCGGACCACGTCATCCCGAGGGCTTCTGCCCTTCTCATGTCGGTGTCGAGCATGAGCATCACGCATGTGATGTGCGCGTCCGGTTCTCGATTGAGTAGGATGTCGAGTAGGCGAGCGGCGTGATGGTTCCTTCGCGGTTGTCGTGGAACTTTTTTGCGTACGAGCCGACGGTGTCCCTCGATTTTTGGACGTAGGTGCCGCTGTTGAGTTCTGCCTTGTAGGCTTCGAGTGCGGCGTCGACCTCTCGGCTTTTGGTGGTATGTATGGTCTGCCACGGCGAATAGCGGTATTTGCCCGTGACCGGATCCTTGCCGAGGCTGTGACGGTAGCGCCACGTGTATTTGTCGCGGCGTTGCTTCGTTCCTTTGCCTATGACGAGAGGTCGGTCGTTCATCGTGTTCCTTGCCTGAAGCTGTCTCTTATACACATCTGACGCT
>URBB01000023.1 GCA_900545835.1 uncultured Collinsella sp.
TCTCGTGGGCTCGGAGATGTGTATAAGAGACAGGCCCGGTGCATCCGGGCCCTCCCTTTGGGCGACTGCGGTATTGCCATCCTTTTGCCGCGGTCACATATAAGGCTCCCCTCCCGTCTACTGGGCGAGAGGGGAGCCTTGCTTTGTGTTGGGGGTGTCTGTAGGTTTGTTTGTCTCGAACTGTAACAGGTAGAGGGCCAAATTGAGCCTAGATGTTACAGATTGAGACAGCGTCGAGCTGCCTGTCCTTCCGTCTTGATCTGTAACAGGTAGACTCAATTTTGTCGGCTAGATGTTACAGGTCGAGATTTTTGGTCGAGGCAGGTCACGGACAACACAGGGGCACAAAAAACGGAGCCGTGTTGCCACGACTCCGTTTCTCAAGAGGATGGGTAAGGGAAGCGAAATTAGCTCAGGTGCCAAATCTCGTCGTTGTACTGGGAGATCGTGCGGTCAGACGAGAAGGTGCCGGCGTTGGCGATATTGATGAGCGTCTTGCGCATCCAGGCGTCCTGGTCCTCGTAGTCGGCCAACACGCGCTCCTTGGTCTGGATGTACTCCTCGATGTCGAGCAGGGCCATAAACCAGTCCTTGCCCTTAATGTCATCGTGCAGGCGCTGCAGGCGCTCGACGTTGCCGGTCGCCATAAAGGCCGGGTTGGTGATGAAGTCCACCAGCAGTTTAATGCCGGGCTTGCGGTAGAGCACACCGGCGTCATAGGTGCCGTCGGCATAGAGCTGCTCGACCTGTTTGGACGAGGCACCAAAGGTATAGATATTCTCGTCGCCCACGAGCTCGGCAATCTCCACGTTGGCGCCGTCGAGCGTGCACAGGGTTAGGGCGCCGTTGAGCATGAACTTCATGTTGGAGGTGCCGCTCGCCTCCTTGGAGGCCAGGCTGATCTGCTCGGAGATATCAGCGGCGGGGATCACGCGCTCGGCGGCGGTGACGTTGTAGTTCTCGATCATGACGACCTGCAGGTAGGGAGCCACGTCGGGGTCGTTTGCAATCCACTGCGACAGCGTCAAGATCAGATGGATGATGTCCTGCGCGATAGTGTAGGCAGGCGCCGCCTTGCCGCCAAAGATGATGGTGACGGGGTGCTTAGGTCTGTTGCCGTTCTTGATATCGAGGTACTTCCAGATGATGTAGAGCGCGAGCATCTGCTGACGCTTGTACTCGTGGATGCGCTTGACCTGGACGTCGATGATGGCGTTGGAGGGAATGGTCACGCCCTGCTCGAGCGCCATGAACTGGCGCATGATGGCCTTGGCTTCGACCTTGGTGGCGGCCAGGCGCTCAAGAACGTCCTTGTCGTCGGCGAACTTGGCGAGTTTGCTCAGATCGCCGGTGCTGCGCCAGTCGGTGCCGATCACATCGTCGAGCAGGCTGGCGAGCGCGGGGTTGGCCCCATGGATCCAGCGGCGGAAGGTGATGCCGTTGGTCTTGTTGGAGAACTTCTTGGGATAGATCTCGTAGAACGGATGAAGCTCGGTGTCCTCCAGGATCTTGGTGTGGAGGGCGGCTACGCCGTTGATGGAGAAGCCAAAGTGGATGTCCATGTGGGCCATGTGGACGGTATCGTGTTCGTCGATGATGGCGACGCGCGGGTCATCGTGCTCGGCCTTCGCGATCTCATCGAGCTTGACGATAATGTCGGCGATGGCAGGGGAGACCTTCTGCAGGCTGGCGAGCGGCCACTTCTCGAGCGCCTCGGCAAGAATCGTGTGGTTAGTGTAGGCGACCATGGAGCGTACGATGGTCACAGCCTCGTCAAACTCGATGCCATGTTCGGTGGTGAGCAAGCGAATGAGCTCGGGGATGACCATGGTGGGGTGCGTGTCGTTAATTTGGACCACGGCGTAGTCGGCCAGATCGTGCAGGTTGCTGCCGCGCTCGACGGCCTCGTCGATCAGGAGCTGGGCGGCGTTGCTCACCATGAAGTACTCCTGATAGATGCGAAGTAGGCGGCCCTGCTCGTCGGAATCGTCGGGGTAGAGGAACAAGGTGAGGTTCTTGGCGATCTCGGTCTTGTCGAAGTCGATGGAGCTGCCGGGGACCAGGCCGTCGTCGACGCTCGCCAGGTCGAACAGGCGCAGGCGGTTCTTGGTGGGCTGGCCGTAACCGGGCACATCGATGTTGACGAGCTTGGAAGTAACGGCAAAATCGCCGAACTCGACGGTGTAGGAGCGGTCATCGTCGACTAGGATGTCCTGCTCACCGAGCCACTCGTCGGGGACGGCCTTCTGCTGATTGTCGACAAAGCGCTGACGGAACAGGCCGTAGTGGTAGTTGAGGCCCACGCCGTCGCCGGTCAGGCCCAGCGTGGCGATGGAATCCAGGAAGCACGCGGCCAGGCGGCCCAGGCCGCCGTTGCCGAGCGACGGCTCGACCTCGAACTCCTCGATCTTGTTGAGGTCGTGGCCTGCGGCGGTGAGCTGGTCCTTAACCTCGTCGTAGATGCCAAGGTCGATCATGTTGTTGATGAGCAGCTTGCCGATCAAAAATTCGGCGGAAATGTAATAGAGCTTTTTCTTGCCGTTGTTGAGCGGGCGGGCGGCGGAGCGCTCCTGCACGAGTTTGACCAGCAGCTTGTAAATGCGACGGTCATCGAGTTGCTCGAGCGAAGTTCCAAAGGACTGCTCGGCAAGATCCGCAAGATTGATGCGGGGCATGTTTCCTCCTGTGGTGAGTTGACTACATGTCAGAAATTCAAAAGAATCCCGCGCGAGGGGATTGGGGTGGCCTCGCGCGGGAAAAGCAAGCGCGTCCGCACGGTGGGGAGGGGTCGGGCGCGGTAGCTCCTATTGAGGAAGCTCGATTTCGGCTTCCGACGGGATGCGGAAGTAGGTCTCGGTCCAGTCGGTGAGTTTGTGCTCGAGCTCGCGGGTGATGGCGCCGTCGAGCATGCGCCAGGTCCAGTTGCCGCCCAGTGTGGCAGGGGTGTTGATGCGCGCCTCGTTGCCCAAGTTGAGCAGGTCCTGCATGGTGTAGATGCACGTGTCGCTCACGCTGGCTGCGATGGTTCGGTTGAGTGCGTCGGTGATAGGCTCGCCGGTCTGCTGATGGGTGTACAGGGCTGCCTGCTCGCGCTGACGCGGGGTGGCCGTTCCCTCATACCAGCCGCGTGCCGTTTCGTTGTCGTGGGTGCCCACGTAGGCGACAGTGTTGGCAATGTAGTTGTGCGGCAGGTAGTACGAGTTGGTGCCCTCAAAGGCAAACTGCAAGATCTTCATGCCGGGGAAGCCCGAGTTGTTGCGCATGTCGATGACGCCGGGGGTGAGGAAGCCCAGGTCTTCGGCAATGATGGGAAGCGTGCCGAGCTTTTCCTCGAGCGTCTTGAAGAGCTTGAGGCCGGGACCCTGCGTCCACGAACCGTAGGACGAATCGGGCGAGGAGAACGGCACCTCCCAATAGGCCTCGAAGCCGCGGAAGTGATCCAGGCGGATGACGTCGTACATGTCGAGGGCGGCGCGAATGCGGCCCTCCCACCAGGAGAAGCCGTCGGACTCCATGGCGTCCCAGTCGTAGATGGGGTTGCCCCAGTACTGGCCGGTGGCCGAGAACTGGTCGGGCGGCGTGCCGGCGACGCTCACGGGATTGCCGGCGGCGTCGATCTTAAAAAGCTCAGGTGTCGCCCACATCTCGACGGAGTCACGCGAGACATAGATGGGCAGGTCGCCGATGATGAGAATGTCGCGCTCGTTGGCATAGGCCTTGAGGCGGCTCCATTGGCGGTCGAAGAAATACTGCGTCATCTGGTGGTAGAGCATGCGCGCGGGATGGGCGGCGCAGACCTTGGCGGAAGCCTCGCCGCGGGTGCGCAGTTCTGCGGGCCACTCCCAAAAGGCCTTGAGTCCGCACTCCTCTTTGACGGTCATGAACTCGCAGTAGGGGATGAGCCAGTCCTCGTTGGCCTGGATAAAGTCATCGAAATCGGCCGGCTTGTCGGCAGCAAAGCGCTCAGCGGCGCGGTCGAGAATCTGACGGCGGCCACCAAAGATGGCACCGTAGTCGACATTGCTGGGGTCGGATCCCAGATACACGCCATCGATATCGCGCTGCTCCAGATACCCTGCCTCGATAAGCTCGGCAAAGTCGATAAAGTTGGGGTTGCCTGCGCGGGCCGAGAACGACTGATAGGGCGAATCGCCATAGCTGGTCGTCGTAAGGGGCAGAATCTGCCAGTAATGTTGTTTGCACGAGGCGAGAAAATCGACGAAGTCGTAGGCATTCCAACCAAAGCCGCCGATTCCGTATGGTCCGGGCAGAGATGAGACGGGCATGAGGACGCCGCTTGCACGCTCCATGAATGCGCTCACCAACCTTCTTGTTGTGGGGTCGGCCTGCCGATGGGTGTGCAGTCCGCCTCCGATGTTCTGATTCGATACGCCTATTGTAAAACATGTTGTTTAAACATGTACAGGCAAGATAAAAAAGTTGGTCGATTTTCGGCGAATGGTTACATGCCATGAAAAAGCCCCGACCTCACAACGTGAGATCGGGGCAAGAGCGGTATGTAGGTTTTTGCTACTCGGCGTCGGCGAAGCCGTTGGGGTTGTGGCTCTGCCAGTTCCAGCTATCGCGGCACATGTCCGCGATGTCGTACTGGGCCTTCCAGCCCATCATGCGCTCGGCCTTGGAGGCATCGCACCAGTTGGCAGCGATGTCGCCGGCGCGGCGCTCGCGGATCACGTAGGGCAGCTCCTTGCCACAAGCCTTGGAGAAGGCGGCGACGACCTCGAGTACCGAGGTGCCGGTGCCGGTGCCCAGGTTAAAGATCTCGACGCCGGTCTTGCCGTTCATCCAGTTAAGGGCGGCAACGTGACCAGATGCCAGATCGCACACGTGGATGTAATCGCGCACGCCGGTGCCGTCGGGGGTGGGGTAGTCGTTGCCAAAGACCTGAACGGCCTCGAGCTTGCCCACGGCGACCTGGGCGACATAGGGCACCAGGTTGTTGGGGATGCCCTTGGGGTCCTCGCCGATCAGGCCCGACGGATGAGCGCCGATGGGGTTGAAGTAACGGAGCAGCACGACGTCCCACTCGGGGTCGGCGGTGTGGACGTCCATAAGGATCTGCTCGATCATCCACTTGGTCCAACCATAGGGGTTGGTCGCGGGCTTCTTAGGATCCTCCTCGGTGACGGGCGGGTTGTCCGGGTCGCCGTAGACGGTCGAGGAGCTCGAGAAGATGATGGACTTGCAGCCATGGTTGCGCATGACGTCGATGAGCACCAGGGTGTTCTCGATGTTGTTGTGGTAGTACTCGACGGGCTTGCTCACCGACTCGCCGACGGCCTTAAATCCGGCAAAGTGGATGACGCGGTCGATCTGATGGGTATCGAAGATCTTGTTCATCGCATCGCGGTCGAGCACGTTGGCCTCGTAGAAGGTGAGGTTCTTGGCGGCCTCGTCGCCCACGATGGTCTTGACGCGGTCGACGGCGACGGCGCTGGAGTTGGAGAGATCATCGACGATGACGACCTGGTAGCCACCCTCGAGCAGCTGAACGACGGTGTGCGAGCCGATAAAGCCGGCGCCACCGGTAACGAGGACGCAGGTGTCTTTGGGGTCGAGTGCTTTGGACATGTAGTCTCCTATCGAATCAGGAACACTTCTTCAGGGGAGTATAGCGCAGGCAGGGACGCCCAAATCGTGCGCTGTAGGAAAAGCAGAGGATTGTGCTAACGTACTCATCAGAAGAGCTTGCGTACGCATAACCTGATCTTTGGCACTTGCTTACGAGCCGCCGACCTTGCAGTTTCCTGCCGTTCGTGGAAATCGTTGGGACGCGCCATATGTACGCTAATATGTATGAGTTGAGCGACATATAAATAAACATGTAACGGAGTACATATGTCACCAAACAGCGATTCCATCCTTTCCCAGGAGCTCTCGCGTCGCACTGCCCTCAAGGCCCTGTTCGGCGCCGCTTCTGCGGCAGTTCTTTTTGGCCTGCCCGCTCGCGCCCATGCGGCGGAGGCTTCCAAAGAAACCACCGATAAACTGAATGCCGCCCAGGCCCAGCTCGACGAGGTTCAGGCCCAGCTCGACAGCATCGCAAATGAGTATGCGGCGCTGGCCAACAAGAATGCCCAGACCCTCAACGACATCGAGAATGTCCAGGGCAAGATTGACGGCACGCAGGCCCAGATCGATGAAAAGAAGGCCGAGCTCAAGAAGAAGCGCAACGACCTTTCCGATCGCGTGGCCGCCAGCTACAAGTCCGGCGGCACGAACATCCTGTCGCTGCTGCTGGCCTCTGGCTCGTTTGAGGAACTCGTCGCCAACGCGCATTACGTTGAGAAGATCAACAAGAGCGACCGCGATGCCATCGAGGATATCCAGACGATTCAGGCTGAGCTCGACGCGCAGAAGACCGAGCTCGAAGCACAAAAGGCCGACCTGGAGAAACTCAAGGACCAGCAGACGGCTCAGATGCAGGATATGCAGGCCAAGCAGCAAGAAGTCCAGACCGTGCTGAACGGTCTTTCCGACGACGTCAAGGAGCTCATGGCTCAGCGCGATTCCGAGATCCTCGCTGCCGCCCAGGCTGAGGAGGCCGCTAGGAAGGCTGCCGCTGCCGCGGCTGCCGCGAACAAGAACAATTCCTACTCGGGTGGTTCAAGCTCGGGTGGCGGATCGTATGCGCCCGGAACCCCGCAACAGAATGCCGGCTCGGGCAAACAGCAGGCCGTCGTCAACGCGTGCTACTCCACGCCTTCGCCGGGTCAGAACTGGTGCGCGGCGTGGGTTACCAATGTCTTCCGTAACGCCGGCGTGGGCTATTTTGGCGGCAACGCGTGTGACATGTTCAACGCCTGGTGCTATAGCTCCGATCGCTCGGCGCTGCAGGTGGGCATGATCGTGGCCGATTCCTCGCACAGCGGCACGGGTGCTCCGGGCCTTATCTACGGTCATGTGGGTATCTACGTTGGCGGCGGTATCGTTATGAGCAACGAGGGTGCCATTACGTCTAAGTCGCTTGACTCGTTTATTAGCTTCTATGGCACTGGCTCTGGCGTGCGTTGGGGCTGGCTCGGCGGTATTGCGCTGTCGTAGCTGCGGCTTGAAGTAAGTTGGTCCGTGGCTGCCCGGAAGGCATTAGGTTGCCTGCTCGGACAGTCCTGCTCGCACGGAGAGCACATTAAGTGCTCTCCGGCTCGTGCGGAACTCGCGATCAACCTAATGCCTTCCGGGCAGCCACGGACCTCTCGGATCCAATACGCCACACACCGGACTGGGTTATCTGAATAAATATGGCGAAGGCCCCTTTCGGGGCCTTCTCTTTTAGAGGAATTCGCCTACTCGGTGGACTTCGGGTTCTAGGTCTACGTCGAATTGGCCTTTGACGGTTGTTTGGATGTGGCGGATGAGTTCGTCAACGTCGGCGGCGGTGGCGTGGTTGGCGTTGACGATAAAACCGCAGTGCTTTTCGCTTACCTGCGCGCCGCCAACGGCGTGTCCTCGCAGGCCGGCATCCATGATGAGCTTGCCGGCAAAGTAACCCTCGGGGCGCTTGAAGGTGGAGCCGGCACTCGGCATGTCGAGCGGCTGCTTGTCCTCGCGGCGCTGGCGGTAGTCGTCCATGTCGGCCTTGATCATCGCGGCGTTGCCCGGTGCGAGGTTGAAGGTGGCAGAAAGAACGATAAAGCCGTCGTCGGCGATGCGGCTCTTGCGATAGCCCAGGTTGAGCTCGTCGACATCGAACTCGATGATGTTGCCGCTGCCGCGGGTGCCGTCGTCGAGCATGCGGGCGGGCTTGTAGACGCGCACAGACTCCAGCACGTCTGCCATGCAGGCACCGTAGGCGCCGGCGTTCATGTAGCAGGCGCCGCCGACCGATCCGGGGATGCCCGAGATGGGCTCCATGCCGGTGAGACCGGCCTCGGCTGCCGCCGCGGCGACATCGGAAAGCAAGGCGCCGGCCGCCGCCGTGACGTGCGTACCGTCGACCGTAATGTCGGAGAGGCCTTCGCCCAACGCCACGACGACGCCGCGGATACCCTTGTCGCCGACGAGCAGGTCGGAGCCGTTGCCCACGATGGTGAGCGGCAGGTCGCAGCGATAACAGGTGTCGAGCGTGGCGACGAGGCCCTGCTCGGTATCGGGCGTGACAAAGACGTCGGCCGGGCCGCCGATCTTAAACGTGGTGTGCTCGCGCATGGGCTCGCTCATCAGCACGTTGTCCTCGCCGGCAACGCCAGCAAGCGCGCACAGCAGGTCCTCGTTAAAAAAGTCGTTCTCGTGCATACGAATATCCGCCTTTTGGTGGTCGTTGTCATCAATCGATTGCAATATACCCCACCCGGACGGATTTGGTGCGCTGGCGGCGATAAAACAGCCGTCTACCGGATTGGTAAAGTGTTTATCACCGAGGTAGAGGGGCGGTCGCTATACTTTCAAGAGATCGCGCGTAAACCTGGAAGGAGCGAGATGGCCAACAAAGTCACCCTCAAGCAGATTGCCCAGGAGGTGGGGCTTTCCCCCTCGTCGGTCTCGCTTGTTCTCAATAATCGGCCCTGTCGCATCTCGGAAGAAAACCGCAAGCTCATCAAGGAGGTCGCGGCGCGTAACCACTATGTTCCTAATCAGATTGCGCGTAGTCTGGTCATGCGCGAGTCGCGCACGCTGGGCCTTATCGTCCCTAACATCGAGAGCCGCTTTTTTGCCTCGCTCGCCGGTAGCCTGGAAAAGCGCTGCCGCGAGGACGGCTATGCGCTCTTCATTACCAGCTCGGGTGGAAGTGCCGACGACGATCTGGAGCTGCTGCGCCAGCTGGTAACGCGCGGCGTTGATGGTGTCTTCCTGGTTGTGGGCGACGAGTTCTCCGACGACCGCGCCCTGCGCGAAGAAGTCAGTCATCTGCCTATCCCTGCCGTGATGGTCGACCGTGCCATTGAGGGGCTCGAGTGCGACAAAGTGATGTTCGACCACGAGATGGGTGGCTACATGGCCACTCGCTATCTGATCGAGCAGGGTCACCGTCGCATTGCCTGCTTGGTTAACGCGCGCCGTTCCAATACGGGGCGTAAGCGACTTGCCGGCTATGAGCGCGCGCTGCGCGAGGTTGGCCTGCCTATCGACGCACGTTTGGAGTTTGAGAGCGAGTACTACATTCCGAGTGCCTACGAGGCCTCGGAGGCGGTGCTCGCAACTGATGCCACCGCTGTGTTCGCAAGTTCGGATAACATCGCCCTCGGTCTGCTCAAGCGCTTGCACGAGATGGGGAAGAGCATCCCGGGCGATATCTCGGTGGTGAGCTATGACAACTCGGCGGCCGACGTTCTCTTTGAGCCGGCGCTGACCGCGATTGAGCAGGATCCTGGTGTCCTTGCGGAGCATGCTTTTGGCTGCATGTCCAAGCGTCTTGCCGGTAGGGGCGGCAGGCGTGCCGAAGAGGTCGTCCTGGAGCCGGCGCTTATCGTTAAGGGCAGCGTGCTCGAGCTTACCGAATGTAGCTAAGCGTACTTGTTTGTTTGCATAGATTGCATGCGGAGTGTCCGCTATTTGCCGGCGGGGCCGGGGTGCCTGCCTTGTTTTGAAAAGTGGGCTCCGCGAACTTCTCAAAACAAGGCAGGCACCCCGGCCCTCGTCCGTAAACTCTTCCGCTGGGCGAGCCATAGACGCCGCGTACCGATACGGTAAAGTGGCGGCTTGAAATTGGTGCTATATTCAGCTTGAGTTGTTTAATGCTAGTACGGGAGGCTGATATGGGGCTGTTCAAGAAGAAAAACCCGCAGGATGCCTTTGATCCCGATGTGTTTACCATCACGGATACGATTTTGGACCCACCGCGGTTTACGTTTTTGCCGGCTATCTACCAGGATGCCACGCGCCGCAAGTGGGCCGTGCATCAGCGCGGCGGCGAGCCGAAGATTTTTGACTATGCGGATGTGCTGCAGTGCGAGATTGCCGAGACCGGAAATCCCGAGGATGTGCCGGAGCTCAGCAAACGCGAACTGGCTCAGCAGATTTTGATTAATCCAGCTCAGGCTACCAAAAACAACGCTGCCAAGCGTAATATGTGCCTTGGTATGGGTGTCATCGTTGTCGTGCAAACCGGCAAGGATGAGATTTCGAAGCTTGAGATTCCGGTGACCGCGGGCGAAGTCAAGCGAGACTCCGGCCTATATCGGTCGTATCGGAACGTTGCGGAGCAGATCAAAGAAGCCTTCGACGCCATGAGGCGTCCGGAGCAATGATTCCTGCAGCATCAAGCAGTTGAGGAGTCTTGCCCATGTCGAGTGAACCATATGCGATTCCGCCCAAAGACCGCGCCTTTGAGGGCATTCTTTGGTATATCAAACATTATGACCTGCAGAGTGGCGACCGGCTGCCCGCCGAGCGTGTGCTCTGTGAAGAGCTGGGCGTGTCGCGCACGGCGTTGCGTGCTGCGGTCACGCGCCTTATTTCGTGCGGAACTTTGGAAAGCCGCCGCGGTTCGGGCACCTATGTGTGTCCTCCCAAACCGCTGAACATCTTTCAGGAAACATGGAACTATACGCAGGCGGTGGAGAGGGTTGGCTCAAAGTCGACCGCGCGCCTGGTTTGGTCCAAGGTCGTGTATGCCGATATCGATCTTGCCCAAAAAGCCCAGATCGACCTGGGCATGCCGCTCTTCTGCATTCGGCGCGTGCGCGTGGTCAATGGTTCCCCGGCATCGATCGAGACGGCTTACGTCAATCTGTCTTTGTGCCCCTCGCTTCCCGATCACGATTTTGAGCAGGAAAGCCTCTACGACGTTTTGCTCAAGGAGGGGAATGTCCATGTGACACACGGCAAGGAGCATATTTCCATCAGCCGTCTGAACGCCGACGAGGCCAAGTTGCTGAATGCCCAGGAGGGCACGCCGGTGTTTTACAAGGCTTCGCACGAGCGCGACGAGACCGATGGCTTTGTCGAGTATTGCAAGTCCGTGATTCTGCCGACCAAGTATCGTTTTGCCGATAACGGCGAGGCAGACGGCGTTGCGACGAAGGTGGGTGTCGAATGGCTGATGCAGTAGAAGACTTGCCGGTTTACAAACAAATTCGCCGCTGCATTGCGGAGCGAATCGAGCGCGGCGACTACCCGACGGGCTCGATGATTCCGTCCGAAAACGAGCTGGCCGAGGAGTTTGGCACGACACGCCTGACAATCCGAAGCGCCATGGACGAGCTGGTCAAAAGTGGCCAGATTCGTCGCGTGCAGGGCAAAGGCGCCTTTGTGGGACACAAGTGGTTTGACGAGCACGAACGCAAGGGCGGCTTCCGCCAGTCGGTTTTGGCATCGGGCGCGACGCCGTCGGTGCGCATCCTGGCGCGCTCCAAACGCTACGCCGGCCCGTATTATGCCGACTTGTTTGGCATCGCCGAGGACGATCTGCTTTACTCGGTGCGCCGCCTCAACTGCATCGATGGTGAGCCCGTATCGATCGAGATGACACTGATTCCGTGCCTGCTGTTTCCGGGCATCGAAGACGTGGATATTTCGGTCTTCAGCCTGTTCGAGACCTACGATATGTTGGGACGCAAGCCAGATCAGTCGGTAGAGAAACTCGATATCGAGGCGCTGGGCGCACGCGATGCGAGTTTGCTCAATCTTGAGCCGGGCGATCTGGCGCTCGTGCTGGAAGGCCTGACCTATGACTCGAGTGGGCAGGCAATCGAGCATGCCAAGTCTTTTACCCGCGGCGACGCCGGCGGATATACCTACAACTATTAGCGTCTAGAGCGTCCCTGCGCATGGCGGGGGCGCTCGTTTTTACGGATATATGTCGCTTGACCGATGAGCGGCAAAAACTGACCGTCTACCGAGAGGGGAGGATGAAATCATAAAATCGGTATTAAAAACGGCTAACCTGTAATCGTTCACTGGTATTAAGAACCTTTGAATTGTTGAGCTTGGGGCCAAGATGTCCACAAGGTTAAGCGGTGCGACGGGGCGGCAAGCCCGTTCATTCCGTGCGACAATTCAAACTGCTCGTGAAAGGAGCGGGAATGAAGGAGACCGAGAAGATCGAGATCATGCACTTCGACCAGGAGGGCTACCTCGAGGACGGCAGGAACGTCTACGAGGCCGGCAAGAAGATGACCGCCCTGGCCGACCGCGTGCACGAGGAGGGCTACGACGCCGTCTTCCTGATGGGCGTCGGCGGCACCTGGGACGAGTTCATGCAGCTCGAGTACCTCATGAACAAGTTCGGCGACCGCGACCTCGAGGTCTACCTGATCCACGCCGCCGAGTGGAACGTCATGGGCCACAAGCGCATGACCGACAGGTCCGTCGTGCTGACCGCCTCCGAGTCCGGCACCACCCCCGAGGTGCTCGAGGCCGTCGGCAAGATGAGGGAGATGGGCGTGCGCGTCTTCGCCATGACCAACCCCGAGGGCAAGATCGGGCAGGCCGTGGGTGCCGAGAACTGCGTCATGATGGCCTCCGACCACGGCGCCGGCGGCTGCGAGAAGGGCTACTACCTCGCCGACTGCTTCGGCCTGCGCCTGCTCAACCGCCGCGGCTGCTTCCCCAAGTTCGACCTGTTCATCGAGCAGACGAAGGACGTCTGGAAGGACATGCTCGACATCCGCAAGCGCTTCGAGCCGCGCGCCGAGGAGCTCGCCAGGAAGTACGCGCTGGCCGACTACACCATGTTCATCGGCTCGGGCGCGCTGTGGGGCGAGACCATCCTGTACTCCATGTGCCTGCTCGAGGAGATGCAGTGGAAGCGCATCCGCCACATCACCTCGCACGACTTCTTCCACGGCACGCTCGAGCTGCTCGAGCCCGGCGTCCCGGTGTTCCTGTTCATGGGAGAGGACGAGTGCCGCGCCCTCGACGAGCGCGTCCGCGCCTTCCTCACCAGCGGCGTGACCGGCGACGAGGACTACGTCATCATCGACACCGCCGAGTACGCGATCCCGGGCCTGGACGACGACTTCCGCGTCATCGTGTCGCCGTGGATCCTGTCCGTGCTGACCACCGACCGCCTCGCGCGCAACTACGAGCTGGTCACCAAGCACAACCTCAAGTACCGCCGCTACTACCACCAGTTCGACTACTAAGAGCTGGTCACGGGTCCGATATCTTGGCTGGTTGATATCTCGACCCTGCACAAGGGCGTCCGCATTTGCGCGGGCGCCCTTTTTGCGTTGTGACAAGAGACTGCTGCTAACCGCTCGCCCTATGTTTCCAAATGAATACGCTATGAACGGTTGCGACGGATTTTCCCCGCAAACACTCTAGTATGCTAAAGTACCCAGAAGACCGGCGGAGCTATGCCGGTCTTCTGTTCTATATGAAACACAGCATGAGGAGGCTCACCAGATGACGGCCACACCGTGGGGATTCCGGGACATATTGCCCGAGGAGGCTCAGGCGCGCGAGGAGATTGCGCTGACGGTGAAGGGCTGCTTCAGGGAGCATCATTACCTTCCGGTCGAGACGCCGCTGCTCGAGGACAAGGGTTCGCTTGAGGAAGGCGGCCGCATCGCGGACACGCCGTTTAAGCTCTTTGACGATGACGGCCGCCTGCTGGTGGTCCGTTCCGACAACACATTGCCGATCGTGCGTCTGGTTTCGACCCGCATGCGCGCGGCCGACCTGCCCCTACGCCTTCGCTACGAGGCGCCGGTGGTTCGCGAGTGTCAGCGCAATGCCGGTGGCTCGCGCCAGTTTACACAGCTGGGCTTTGAGCTTATCGGTGCGGGCGATACCGCGGGCGATGTCGAGATCGTCTCGCTCGTGGCCGAGGCGGTGCGCAAGCTGGCACTTCCCGATGCGCGCATCATCGCAGGCAGCGTGCGTCCTTTTAAGGAATTGCTCGCGGTATGCGAGGATCGTGAGCTGGCTGCCGAGGCCCTGCGCTGCGTGCATGCCAACGACTTTGTGGGCCTCGATGCCCGCGTGGCGGCAAGCGCCGAGTCCGATGCCGTCAAGGCCGCCATTAGCGAGTTGCCGCGTCTGCACGGCGGTGCCGAGGTACTCGACCGCGTGGACGCGCTGCTGGAGGCCGCCGGTATCGTCGCGCCGCTGACGTGCGAGCTGCGTGCCCTGGTCGAGGGCCTGGCACCCGAGGACGCCCAGGTGCTGTCGTTCGACTTCTCTATCATGAACTCTTTCGATTACTACACGGGCCTGGTCTTTAAGGCCTATGCCGGCGGCTTGCCCGATCCGGTCGGTTCGGGCGGACGCTATGACTCCATCTTTACCGGCGCATTTGGCGCCGGTATCGAGGTGCCGGCGGCGGGCTTCGCCTTTTCGCTCGAGCGCCTGGAGGCCGCGCGCACCTCGGCCGAGGATGCCGCTTCCGATGGCGACCATGCCGCGGGCCGTGGCGCCGAGGGCCCGCTGCGCATCGCCGTCCCCAAGGGCTCGCTTAAGGCCGACACGCTCGACGTGCTCGAGGCCGCGGGTCTGGACGTCTCTGAGCTGCGTGATCCCGGCCGTCACCTGATCGTGCGCGGTCGCGACACGCGTGCCGGCGAGGGCGCGGTCGGCGATATCGAGTTTGTCATCGTGCGCCCCAGCGATGCGCCTGCCTTTGTGGGTTGCGGCGGTGCCGATTGCGGCATCTGCGGTTGGGACTCGCTCATCGAGGCGGACCTCAACCTGCTGCAGCTGGTCGATTTGGGCTACGGCCTGTGCACCTTTATCGAGGCGGAGCCCGCGTGGCGCGCCGGTCAGGCCGAGCGCAACTATGCCCGTCGCGGTTCGCTTCGCGTGGCCACCAAGTACCCGCGCATCGCGAGCGCCTGGTATGCCGAGCGCGGCGTGAATGCCGATATCGTCTCGCTGCACGGCAACATCGAGCTGGGACCCATCGTCGGCATGACCGATCGCATCGTGGACATTACCGCCACGGGTGCCACGCTGCGCGACAACGACTTGGTCATCACCGGCCGCATCATGGACTGCACGGCCCGCTTCTTTGTCAACCCGGGCGCCGCGCGCCTGGATCCGCGCGTACGCAATCTGGCAGATCGCCTGGCCGCGGCCGTTAAGGACAAGCATTTTGAGCCCGTCGCGGGCTCGGCACAATAGCGCGAGCGCGCACGGGCGCCCCAACGTACGGGCTGCGGGCCGATTGGCGCCGCCGCCCGGCCTCTCGTTTTTCGAACACAACCTCGACCGATAGGGGATACCGATATGAAGACCATCAAGCTTGCTCCCGGTGAGCGCCTCGTTACCAACCAGCTCAACCGCAAGGGCGTGCTACCGCAAAACATCGTCGACGCCGCCCGCGATATCGTGGCCAACGTGCGCGCCAACGGCGATGCCGCGGTGCGCGATTACTGTCAGCGTTTTGACGGTGTCGAGCTGCAGAGCTTCCGTCTGCCGCAAGAGCAGGTCGATGCCGCGCTCGAAGGCCTCGACCCTGCCTTTGTCGCCGCGCTCGAGAAGGCCGCGCGTCAGATTCGTGAATTCCACCAGCGCGAGGTCGAGCAGAGCTGGTTTACCACGCGTGCGGACGGCACGATGCTCGGCGTTAAGGTGACCCCGCTCGCTGCCGCCGGCATCTATGTGCCGGGCGGCCGCGCGCAGTATCCCTCCACCGTGCTCATGAATGCCATTCCCGCCAAGGTCGCCGGCGTCAAGCACGTAGTTATGGTGACCCCGCCGCAAAAAGACGGCCTGATCAGCTCCTACACGCTCGCCGCGGCCAAGCTCGGCGGCGTGGACGAGATCTATATGGTGGGCGGCGCCCAGGCCGTGGCCGCGCTGGCGTACGGCACCGAGACCATTCCGCGCGTCGACAAAATCACCGGCCCGGGCAACGCCTTTGTTGCCGCGGCCAAGCAGATTGTCTCGGGCGACGTGGGTATCGACATGGTCGCCGGTCCCTCCGAGGTCTGCGTGCTGGCCGATGCCTCGGCCAAACCTATGGTGGTCGCGGCCGACCTGATGGCGCAGGCCGAGCACGATCCGCTGGCAGCCTGCTATCTGGTGACCTGCGACGAGCAGTTTGCGCGCGAGGTCGAGGCGGGTATCGATATTCTGGTGGCGCAGTCCCCGCGTGCCGAGATCACGCGTGCCTCGCTCGATAACGAGGGCACCATCGTGGTGGCCGCCGATATGGCTGCCGCTGTCGAGGCGGTGAACACCGTGGCGCCCGAGCACCTTGAGCTGCACTGTAAGGATGCGATGGGCCTGCTCGGCGGCATTCGCAACGCCGGCGCCATCTTTGTGGGCGCTTGGAGCTCCGAGCCGCTCGGCGATTACGTTGCCGGCCCCAACCACACGCTGCCGACCGGCGGCACGGCCATGTTCTCCAACCCGCTTTCGGTCGAAGAGTTCGTTAAGCGCTCGAGCGTCATTTGCTATACGCCCGAGGGTCTGCTCTCCGACGCTCCCGCGACGCAGCGCCTGGCCGAGGCCGAGGGCCTGTGGGCACACGCGCTTTCCGCCGCTCTGCGTCGCCGTGTGCTGGAGCAGGGCGAGGATGCCGTGAGTGCCGAGTCGCTGGCCGCGGCCGACCTGACCAAGGTTGCCTGGCCGGGCGACGCCGTGGCGACGGTTGCCGAAGGCGTGGACCTGGCGGCTGCAGGCGCGGATGGCGCCGGTGCGACCGGCGGGGAGGCCTAATATGGCCGAGCTGACGCCCCGCATGAAGGAGCTCGTCCAGCCCTACTTGGCCGGTATTGAGTCCTACGATCCTAACTTTATGCCCACGCGCATCAATCTTTCGGCCAACGAGAACACCTATCCCGTGCCCGCCGGCGTGCGCGAGGCGGTTGATGCGGCCCTGGCTGCCATGCCGCTCAACCGCTATCCCGATCCCATGTCCAACGACCTGCGCGACGAGCTTGCTGCCTGGCATGGCGTGACGCGCGAGAACATCTGCGTGGGCAACGGCGGCGACGAGCTGCTCTATAACTACCTGCTGGCGTTTGGCGGCGCGGGGAGGACCCTGCTCAACTGCCCGCCGTGCTTTAGCGAATATGCCTTCTTTGCGTCTCTGTGCCAGACCGAGGTGCGCGATGTGTGGCGCGACCCGGCGACCTTTGAGCTCGACCAAGCTGCTGTGCTCGCGGCGGCGCCGGAGTGCAACCTTGCGATCGTGACCTCGCCCAACAATCCCACGGGCGATGTGGCGCCGCTCGACTTTGTCGCTGCCCTGTGCGATGCGTGCCCCGGCATGGTCATGGTCGACGAGGCCTACGTTGAGTTTGCCGACGATTCGTTTGGCGCGGCTACCACGGCGCAGGGGCTTATCGCCGAGCATCCCAACCTGGTGATTCTGCATACGCTGTCCAAGGCGTTTGGCGCCGCCGGCACGCGTCTGGGCTATGTGATCGCGGCGTCCGAGGTCATCGACGTGTTCGCGGCGATTCGCCAGATCTACTCGGTCAACGTGCTGAGCCAGGCCGCAGCGCTTGCCTGCGTGCGTGCCCGCGATGCATACGCGCCCGTGGTGGCGCAGGTTGCATCCGAGCGCGAGCGCGAGTTGTACGCCCTGCGTGCAATGGCTGCCGAGGGCATGCCCGTGGAGGCATGGCCGAGCGCAGCGAACTTTGTGCTCGTGCGCACGCCGCATGCCACGCGCGTGCGCGAGCGTCTGCGCGACGAGCATTCGATTTTGGTGCGCGACTTTAGCTACGCGCCGGGGCTCGCGGACTGCCTACGCATTACCGTGGGCACCCCGCAGGAAAACGACAAGGTGCTGGCCGCGTTTGCCGCGCTGGTGAAGGAGGAGATGTAGATGGACCGCTATGCCGAGGTGACCCGCAAGACGGGCGAGACCGACATTGTCGTAAAGCTCGACCTGGACGGAAGCGGCGTGTGCGATATCTCGACCGGCGTGCCGTTTTTCGACCACATGCTCAACGCTTTTGGCCGCCATGGTCTGTTCGATCTGACGGTGCACGCGGTGGGCGACGTGGAGGTCGATGCGCACCACACCGTCGAGGACACGGGTATCGTGCTGGGCGAGGCGTTTTGCCAGGCGCTGGGCGACAAGGCGGGCATTACGCGCTTTGCCGACGCGGCGATTGCCATGGACGAGACGCTCGTGATGGCCGCCGTTGATATTTCGGGCCGCGGGCAGGCCTACTGCGAGCTGCCCGTGCCGACCGAGCGCGTGGGCGGCTTCGATACCGAGCTGGCCGTCGAGTTCTTCTACGCCTTTGCGCGCGACGCCAAGCTCACGCTGCACGTGCGCGAGCTGGCGGGCGGCAACTCGCATCACATTATCGAGGCCGCCTTTAAGGCCGTGGGCCGCACGATGCGCCACGCCTGCGAGCTCGATCCCCGCGTGCAGGGCATCCCCAGCACCAAGGGCTCACTGTAACCTGCCAAAAAAGACAGGTTTTGAATGAGATAAGGGAGGGTCGCGTGGGCGAACCGAAGATCCTGGTGGTCGACTACCACAAGGGCAACTTATCGAGTGTTGTGCGCGGGCTTGCGCGCGCCGGTGCCGCCGCCTGCACATCGGACGATCCGGAGCAGATCCGCCGCGCCGACGGCCTGGTCATCCCGGGCGTGGGCGCGTTCTATGACGCGATCGCCTTTATGCGCCAGAGCGGCGAGGCGGACGCGGTGCTCGATGCCGTCGCCGCCGGAACTCCGCTGCTCGGTATCTGCCTGGGCCTTCAGCTATTTTTTGAGCGCGGCAACGAGGGCGTGCCTGCGGACGAGGGCGCGGTTGCCGATGGCAACACCCCCGAGCAGGCTGGCGGTCCCTGGGTCGATGGCCTGGGTATTATGCGTGGCTCGTGCACGCGCTTGGAATCGAGTCGCCTGAAGGTGCCGCACGTGGGCTGGGACCAGGTGCACATGACGCCCGCCGGTGCGGCCGATCCGCTGCTTACTGGTTTTGCCGAGGGTGCCAACATGTACTTCACCCACAGCTACGCGGTGGCCGACGACGTCGATGACGCCGATGTGTTGGCGCGTACGCACTATACGCGGAGTTTCCCGTGCATCGTGCGTCATGGCAACGTGTGGGGCTGCCAGTTCCATCCCGAGAAATCCTCCGCGCTGGGGCAGCGTATCCTTAAGAACTTCGTCAACATCGTCGAGGAGGTTGGCCGATGATCCTGTTTCCCGCAATCGATCTGATCGGCGGCAAGGTCGTGCGCCTGGAGCGCGGCGACCGCAGCCGCTGCAAGGTATATTCCGACGACCCCGTGGCAGTCGCCCGCTCGTTTGCCGAGCAGGGTGCGAGCTGGGTGCACGTCGTCGACCTGTCCGCCGCCTTTGGCGAGGACGAGGACGCGCGCGCTGCTAACTCGGCGGCGATTAAGGCCATCTGCGGCGTCGACGGTCTGTCTGTGGACGTGGGCGGCGGCGTCCGCTCGCTCGCGCGCATCGACGAGTTGGCCGGCTACGGTGCGCGTCGCATTGCGCTGGGCACGGTGCTCGTGACCGAGCCGGGTTTTGCCGAGGTGGCGGCCCAAGGCTTTGGCGAGTTGCTGGTGGCTGACATTGCCGCACGCGACGGCCAGGTCAAGGTGAACGGCTGGCGTGATGGCGCGGGCGTGGCACTCGACGATGCCGTGGCACAGCTCACCGAGCTAGGTTTTAAGCACCTGGTCTACACCGACATCGCGCGTGACGGCATGCAGACGGGCATCGATGTGGCGGCGTATCGTCATGTGGCCGAGGTCGCGGGCTTTCCCGTCGTGGCTTCGGGCGGTATCTCGATGCTCGACGACATCCGCGCGCTTGCCGCGGTGGGTGAGGGTGCGATTGAAGGCGCCATTACCGGTCGCGCGCTCTATGAAGGCAACTTTACGTTGGCCCAGGCGCTGGCTGCCGCCCGAGGGGAGGAGTAGCCCATGCTTACCAAACGCGTAATTCCCTGCCTGGACGTCAAGGACGGCCGCGTGGTCAAGGGCGTCAACTTTGTGAGCTTGCGCGATGCGGGCGATCCGGTGGAGTTGGCGCGCGCCTACGACTGCGAGGGCGCGGACGAGGTCGTCTTCCTGGACATTACCGCCACGAGCGATAACCGCGCGACGACCATCGAGATGGCGGCGCATGCAGCCGAGGAGCTGGCCATTCCCTATACCGTGGGCGGCGGCTTTCGCGACCTGGCAGGCATGCGCACCATGGTTGCCGCCGGTGCCGACAAGGTGTCGCTCAACTCGGCGGCCGTGCGCGACCCGTCGTTGATTAGCCAGGCTGCCGCGGCGTTTGGCAGCCAGGCCGTGGTCGTGGCGATTGATGCCAAGCGTGTGGGCCTGCCCGGCGAGCCGGGTGCCGATAGGTGGGAGGTCTTCACGGCGGGCGGTCGCAACGCCACGGGTATCGATGCGGTGGCGTGGGCCGAGGAAGCGGCTCGTCGCGGCGCCGGCGAAATCCTACTGACCAGTATGGATCGCGATGGCACCAAGGCCGGCTTTGATTTGGCGCTCACCCGCGCCGTGGCGCGCGCGGTGCCGATTCCCGTCATCGCGAGCGGCGGCGTGGGTACGCTCGAGCATTTTGCCGAGGGTGTGATTGAGGGTGAGGCCGATGCCGTACTGGCAGCAAGTGTCTTTCACTTTGGAACCTTCAGCATCCGCCAGGTGAAGGAATACATGGCCTCTCAAGGTATTCCCGTGAGATTGGATTTTTAAATGGAGCAAGTGGCAACTGCGTTCGAGCTCAAATACGACGCCAAGGGGCTGATTCCTTGTGTTGTTCAGCAATATGACACCGGTGAGGTGCTTATGGTTGCTTGGATGAACGAGGAGTCGGTGGGGCTGACGCTCAAGACCGGTACCACGTGGTTTTGGAGCCGCAGTCGCCAGGAGCTCTGGAACAAGGGTGCGACGAGCGGCAATATGCAAGAGGTCAAGGAGCTCTGGGCCGACTGCGATAGCGATACGCTGCTGGTCAAGGTCGACTCGCCGGGTCCGGCCTGCCATACCGGCAACCGTACCTGCTTCTTTAAGAAACTCGCGTAGGGCGGGCGCTCGATTAGACGCTCGGCCACCAGAAAGGATTGAACTATGGGTGTGCGCACCGCAAACGTTCAGGATGGAAATATCGGAGAGACGCTGACAGGTCTGGCCGAGGTGATTCACGGTCGTCGTGATGCATCGCCGCAGGAAAGCTATACCGCGCGTCTGCTGACCGACGTCGAGGATGAGCTGCTCAAGAAGCTTGCCGAGGAGTCGAGCGAGGTGATCATGGCCTGCAAGGATAACGATCACGATCACATCCGCTACGAGGCCGGCGACCTGATCTACCACCTGCTCGTAACCCTTGAGCGCTACGGTATCACCCTCGACGAGCTTGCCGGCGAACTCAACGCCCGCCGTCACTAGTCATTGGGGACGTTCTTAAACGACTAGTTAGGCGAGGGGTGTGGATTCCCATTCGCCGGTGGGGTGGGGGACGTCGAAGGTTCGGTAGCCACAGTCGTAGGCGTGTGCCTGGGTCTCACGGATGTTCCAGCAAATGTCGCAGGCGCGGTGTGCGTCCGAGCCAAAAGTGATCGGCACCTCGGCGTGGGCGAAGCAACGCAACAACCCGGTCGTGGGATAGTAGTCGTCGAGTCCCTTGCGCGGCGCAGCGGTCGAGACCTCAACGCGGCGGCCCGCGTCGTGTGCACACTCTGCCATCTGCCCCCAGAACGGCGCGGGGTCAAAGTCGGGCGCAAAGCCCTCTTTCGAAAAGCGCATGACCAGGTCGGGGTGAGCCATTACATCAAAGTTGAGCGGGCTCTCGCAGGCGCGGCACCAGTCGTCGACGTAGCGCTCCCACACGCCGCGTACCCCCAGGTTTTCCCAAACGTGCAGGTTGGTGTCATCGTCGATCCAGCCGCAGCGCGAATCGGGCGTATCGGGACGAGCGACGTCCTCCGTCCCCGCCGTGCCCGCAGCACCTGCCGCAATATCGCCTGGGTTACCAATCCAATGCACGCTGCCCAGGCGCACGACGGCGCCTCGGGACCAGCGCTCGACCAAAGGCTCGCAGCCCTCGTACCAATCGCATTCAAAGCCATAGATAAGCTCGAGCTCCGGCGCGATCTGCGCGGCAAGCTTGCGAGCATCCTCAAAAGCCAGACGATGTGCCGGCAGGTCGCCCTCAGTAACCTGCACTTCGCAGTTGGCATCCATGCTGGCGGGCAGGGTGAGATGGTCGGTTGAGACCATGACGCGGCAGCTGGCCGCAGCAGCGGCGCGAACGTTGTCCTCAAACGCTGTCTCTTATACACATCTCCGAGCCCACGAGACC
>URBB01000024.1 GCA_900545835.1 uncultured Collinsella sp.
TCTACACTCTCTCCGTCGTCGGCAGCGTCAGATGTGTATAAGAGACAGTCCCGCACCTGCAGCTCCCACCCCGGCCGTCCCAGCGATCGCGTTCATCGGCTACCAGAACTCGGGCAAGACCACACTTGTCGAGAAAGTCATCGCCGAGCTTACCCGTCGTGGCCTGCGTGTGGGTTCGCTCAAACACCATGGGCATCACGGCTTTGATATCGACGTGCCCGCCAAGGACACCTGGCGTCATCACCAGGCCGGATCCAAACACGTGGGCCTCATTTGTGCCACGCGCTGGGCGGAGTACGCCGACACGCGCGAGGAGGACGAGATGCCCGCGCGCGAGCTGCTGTCACGCTACAACGACGTCGACGTGGTGATCATCGAGGGCTACAAGACCGAGGGTTTCGACAACATCGTCGTCGCGCGCTCCGGTGTCGATCGCTTGCGCGGCAAGAGCTCGCTTGATCTGGTCGACGGTCACACGCTGGCCCTTGCCTGCAACGAGGCCCTGGCACGCCAGGCCTTCGACGCCGGCTTCGCGACCCGAGCCATCAACATCAACGACGCCCGAGCCATCTGCGATCTTATCCAAGACCACCTTCAGGCTTGACGCTGCGCCGGCCCCAAGCACCCCATCTCGCCCCTCAAGCCGTCGCTCGCGTACCAAAGTACGCGTCGCTCCTCTTTCGGGGCGACCTGGGGCACTTGGAACCGGCTCGCTACGCTGCCATATCATTGGGCCACCACAGGCAGGCACCTTTGTGGTGGTTTTTGCTTTGGTAGATGTTTGGAACATGCCTTAAAATCTACCAAGGAGTTCATCTGGGCGAAGATGGAGAGAAGGGGCTCGATGCGTCCTTAACGTAGCAAACAGAAAGATTGAGTCGATGGCCGGCGGTCAATGCCCGCGGCCCGTATTCGTATGCAACAAGGAGCGCCCATGTCCCTATTTCTAATCTCAAAATCCCAACCGTCGTTGTCCGTGCAGGCCAAGCGCCTGGTGGCGATGCGCTTTCTCATCTACACCGGCTTCCAGACCAGCTACTTTATCGGCGTTATCGGAACGCTCACCTATGCGGACGGCGCTTCGGTCGTCGCGACGTCGCTGGCCGTCCTGTTTATGAACGTCTTCGTGATTCTGGGGTCCTTTGCGGGCGGCGCTGCGCTCGATGCATGGAGCCCGCGCCGCCATTTCTTGTTGAGCATCGTAAGCACACTGGCAACGGGCGCGGCAATCATCGCCTTTGGCAGCGCGACCGGAACAGTCCTTGCCGGCGCGGTGCTCTTGGGCTTTGTAATGGGGTTCGCCCAGCCCATCGCCACGTCCTATCCGGCCTACCTCACCGACGACCCTGTCGAGCTCAAAGACATCAACTCTGCCATCACCATGTTCTCTAACGTGAGCATTATCGTCGGCCCCACGCTGGGCGGCTTTGTTGCGGCGGCCGCATCGTCGCGCGCGGTGTTCGTGCTCATGATGCTGTTCACCCTGCTTGCATTCATTGCCGGCTGGGGGTTTAAGCCGCAAGCAGGTCGTGTCGCCGGACAGGCGGATGCCGATCCGGCAGAGGAGGGGAAGCGCGCGGGCCAAAGCTCCAACCCCAACACGTCCGCCCGCACCACCTTCGCGGCCAGCATCAAGACGGTCTTCACCAACAGCGTCCTCGCGCTACTTTTCTGCATCATCTTTCTTTCGAACTTTGGCTACGGAGCCTTCGACCCGCTGGAGTCGTTCTTCTATCGCGACGTCCTGCACGTCGGCGTCGAGTGGATGGGCTGGCTATCGTCGGCTTCCGGCGTGGGCGCGGTGCTGGGTGCCATCCTGGCGCTCCGCATGCCGCCGCGCCTCGTCAGTCTTAAAACGCTGCTCGTGGCGCTTATGTCCGTGGGCCTGGGAAGCCTGCTCTACGTGGGCACGCCGTACGTGGGTGTGGCCCTCATCGGTCAGATCGCCCTTGGCGTTGCCTGGGGTGTCGTCAATCCGCTCCACAACACCATCGTGCAAACGACGGCTCCGCTCGATCAGCTCGGCCGCGTTAACTCGGTCATGGGCTTTGGCAACATGTTCGCCGGCGTGGCCCCGCTGGCGATTGCCCCGTGGCTGGCGTCGACATTTGGCGTGCAGCAGACGCTCGTAGGAGCGGGCATAGTCGTAACGGCGGTCCCCGCGGCGCTGCTGCTGTTTGGACGCCGACACTTGGATCGTGCAGCAGAGCAGTAAAAACCGTCACAACAATCGATGAAAATCGCGATTTTGCCGAAAAACGTCGAATGTTGTGATGGATTGTGCTGGGAACCACCACGAAGGGGCCAGGCACCTTTGTGGTGATCGGGCCCCAACGACCCGCGCATTGGTATACCATGTACGCCGCTTGCGAATACATCCCACACCGCCACGCAACCCAGAAAGGGCCCCATGGACGCCACATTCAGCCACATCAAAGCCGTGTTCTGCGATATCGACGGCACGCTGCTCACAAGCGAGCACATGGTGTCCCCGCGCACCGTGGCGGCCATCCGCGCCCTGCGCGAGCGCGGCGTGCTCTTTGGCCTGTGCACCGGGCGCGACGCCCACGCGACCGAGGCCATGTACGAGCTCTGGGGCATCGACGGCCTGGTAGACGTATTGGTGGGCTGTGGCGGAGCAGAGGTCATCGATCGCGCGCACGGCATCAACGAGCTGAGCTACCCGCTGCCGGGCGAAACCATCGCGCGCATCTGCAAGTACATGGTGGACCTTCCGGCAACGCCCGTTTGCCCCCGAGACGGCGTGTTCTACGTTCCCGAGAGCAATGCGTGCGTGGAGCACCTGTCGCAGGTCGATGGCGTGCCCTACAAGGTGGTCGATTTTGCCGAGTTCTTGCGCGAGCCGCAGCCCAAGGTGATGTTTACCATGGCGCCCGAGGTGATGCCGCAGGTCATCGAGCGCGCATCGACGTTCGTCGACGACACCGTCAAGGCAGCCGCCCTGCAAACCACGCAGCGTCTCTACGAGTTCATGGATCCGCGCGTGTCCAAGACGCGCGGCCTTGTGCGCGTGGCGGAGCTCAACGACATGGGGCTCCAGAACATCTGCGTGTTTGGCGATGCTGATAACGACACCTGCATGGTGGCCGACGCCGGCGTGGGCGTGGCCATGGCAAACGGCAGCGATGCCACCCGCGCCGCCGCCGACTTTGTAACCGCCAGCAACGACGAAGACGGCATCGCGATCTTTATCGAGGAGCATCTGCTGTAGCGCTGGGGCAAACCACCACGAAGGGGACACCTTTGTGGCGGTTTGTTCTAAGACTGGCGAGCGGGGCGCTATTTATGCCGAGGCAGTTTCCCGCGAACTTAAATGTTGATGTATAAACATCATGATATATGTCGGTCGTTACTAATAGGCAATCTAGCTGGCAGGTTGTCAGAGCAGGCAAACGCTCTACTGTTTACAGCTACAAATCGACCGCTCGCAGAATATGCTACTAAAAATAAAATGTTGTACAAATAACAACAAAGTATGAATTACCTAAAGTAGACAACAAATCTACCTGCTGTTTTTAAATAATAGAATTCAATAAAACAATGCATACTTTGAGCAATTGTCAAGAATAAAGATTTTTCGACGCAAAAATGGAAGAAAAAGACGCCCCACATGTCTAAACAATGGCTAAACTTACCAATGTAAGGCACGTATAAATATTGACTGCGTGCCGGTTAGATAGCGAAAGAGCAGGATCGCGGTCTCTTGGGGAGGAGGCATCGATGACAGCAAATTCAAATAAATCTAAGCAAGGTAATAAAGCGGCGCATCGTGTGATAGCGGGTGTTTTGTGCGGAGCTTCTGTCTTGAGCTTGGTACTGTCGCTCGTCATGCCCCCGATCTCCCAGGCCATTGCTAATGATGCCCAGGCAGCCTCTACCGAGAAAACTGTAATGGGGGGGGGTTCCTCAAGTGAGTCTACTGATGTAGACAACACTGGCGGGGATGTCGAAAACCAGAATAGTGACGAGGTCGAGGGCGGCGAGACTGGCGACGATGCTTCCGAGGCAGATCCGTTGTCTGATGACGCGGAAGCCGAGGGTGCTGCGCAACCTGCGGATGATGGAGAGCCCGTCTATAAGGTCGCTACTATTGCAAATGAAGGTGAGGCTCACGGACTTCAACAAGATACGGACGGTTACACGCTGCTGGAGAGTGACGATGATTGGACTACCTATCTTGCCATGGAGAAGAAGCCCGAAAAGCTGCGTCTTGCGGCTGATATTAGTTCGAGTACATCAATCACCATCAGCCAAAACACCACGATCGACCTTGCGGGGCACAAGCTTAATTACCGCACCGGCAGCAACGACACGTTCATTACGGTTAAGAGTGGCGCACTTACCATTGAGGACTCTGCAACACCAATCGATACGACTTCTCTTGTTGATGGTGATCATCCCGGCCAGCCCGCAATCATGGCATGGGATGCCAGCAACAAAGCTACTCTTACCTACTATGTGACATCAAGTGTGCCTAATGAGGACCGCCTTGGCACCACTGAAACCACAACTAAGCATGTCGTCAGCGGCTTCGGTGCAATTATCGGTGCGTCCGAAAGCGGATCGGTTCAACAGGTCATTTCCGTTCAGGATGGCGGTACGCTTAACCTCACCGGCGGTATGATCACAACGCCGAATAACTTGGCTAACAATGGCCATATTATTTTTGCCGAAGGCAAGAATAACGATACCCAAGTGAATATCAGCGGCGGCTATATCACTGGCGCGAATCTTAATCAGCAGCGCGGAGGCTGGGGCGGCGGCCTGTGCGTAGTAGGCGCGAAAGTCACAGTCAACATGACCAACGGCGTGATTGCCGCGAACAAGGCCGCTTCTGGTGGCGGCATTTATGCTGAGAATGCCACGCTGAATCTCTCCGGTGGTGTCATCTCGGGCAACGCTACGTATGCAAACACTATCAACAATGGAGATAACACCAATGATGGCGGTTACGGCGGCGGTGTTTACGCCAAGGGCGCAAACGTTACCATCAGTCGATCTGCCACTATAACTAACAACCGAGCTAACGCTCGCGTTGCTGACAGTAACGTTTATAACAACGGCCTGCTCGGCGGCGGCGGCATTGCGTCTACCACCAATGGAACGCTAACTATGACGGGCGGCTCCGTTACGGCCAATTATTCCCATGAGGCTGGCGGCGGAATCTACGCTGGCTTTTGGAACCAGAAGATTACGTTCAAAATGACGGGCGGTACAATCGCGGGCAACGTGGCGGAGAACGCCGAAGGCGGCGGTCTGCGTATCAGCACTGATACGCACGCGACAATTGACGCTGACGCTGACGGCAAGATATATATCACCAACAACAAGACCATGACGGGCTCTAACTCTGGCGAAGGTCGCAAAGGCGACTGGGGCGGCGGCGGTATCTTCATTCAGAAGAACGGTAGACTCACCATTCTCAAATCGCTCATCACTGACAATAAGGCCGGTGGCTGGAGCGGCGGAATTGGCGCATGTCCTACGGGCGAGACGATCGTTTCACACTCCAATGGTGCTGCTATCTATGGCAATACTGATAACGTTGACCAAGATGGCGCTACATTGGATACACCCCATTATTCCGCTGGTGGCGATGGCAAAAAGCAAGACCAGGATCCTGATTACATCACGCCTGACTTCAAAAGCGCCGGCCATAAGGATTTCTTCCTGGTACGTAATAAAGATGGCGCGGATAAGACGATCGCTGTCGTTCTTGGCAAGATGCTCGGCGGCGGATCGGCTGGTTGGCAGGGCACTTGCGATGGAAATCCGATTACCATCGACCCAAATGGCGGTGCCGAGGCCAAGTACATGTTCGGTCTTGAGGCCCATCCGACTGATGAGGCCATGGGAAAGGCGAAGACAGCGGCTACGACCATCATCAGTGGTAACTACTCCTACACCCACGGTGGCGGCATTATGACCAACGGCGATCTTGTCGTTGGCGACGCCGCTGCCTTGGACGTGTACCCTGCAATTAAAGTCAAGGCCAACAAGTTCCTTATAAAGGATGGCGCTAAACAAGATCTCAAGAATCATTCCTATCAGTTTGAGCTCCTGGGCGCACCTGCCAATTCATCCAATGAACCATACTGGAATGAGGACGGCACACTCAACGCAAACGGATGCGAGGCGACGTCTGCGGTTACCGTTAATGAAGACGGTGAGATTGTCATTGATACTGCCGCGAACTATCAGTCGGGTAATTACGACCTTTACCTGGTTGAGGTCCCCATCAATGAGGAGGGCACCACATTCGATAAGACCATCTATAAAATTCATGTGAGCGTCAGCGCTAATCCGGTTACAAATAGCCTTTTGGGGCTCAACATTAATCGCTATGTGGTTGATGCGAACACATCCAAAGTATCCGTCAAAAAGAAAAACGGTACCGAATTCACTGATTATGATGGCTTCTATAGCTGGAGCACGGATACGGCTGACAGTGCCGTCTCGACCGTAAAAATCGGCAACGGCTCCAATCCTGCATTTATGAACGAACTTGCTCCCTACAAGACCTCAGGCACCTGGACGCCTCAGGTGACCAAGAAGGTCGATGGCGGCGAGATGAAGAAGTTCAAGTTCAAGTTGTATGCTGAGAATACCGACAACACGGAGAAAACTTTTCAGCCCATATATACATATACTTCTGGGTCAGAAAACCCTCAGACAGTAAAGTTCAATCCGGTACAAATCGGCCCACTAGGCGTTGATGAGCTCGATAGCAATCAGCAGGCGAAGTTCACCTACTACATCCGTGAATGCCCCGCCGACGAGAACGAAGGCACCGAGCACGAAGGCTACAAGAACGACACAAAGACTTTCAAGGTCGTGGTGACGGCAAAGGATGACGGCAAAGGACATCTGACCTGCACGCCGGCCTATTACGAGGTCGACGCCAACGGCGCGGAAACCAAGACCGACACCCCCACCTTCACCAACACCTACTCCACTTCTTTGCCCCTTTCTGGTATGTCAGGCGTCACTCTGACGTACCTTGCCGGCGCGGCGGTGCTTTGCGCTGCTGCGGCCTGGATGCACATTCGTCGCAAGGCGAATGCGAAGGGGGGTGAGCGTCGTGAATAAGAAAGTTAGCTCCTTCCCGATCTTGTTTGCGCTGCTTGCCCTCTTGATCGGCACCTGCGCGGTTGTGTTCCCCGCTTCCGCGCAGGCCGCGCCGATCTCGACCGGTTCCATCACGGTGAGCGGCACCGTAGCGAGCAGCTACGATGCCTACCAGATCTTTAGCGCCGATGTCTCCGACGGCGACAACGACGCCAAGGTCTACTCCCAGATCGCCTGGGCAAGCGACGCCGCGCGCGACGCCGCGCTGCCTGTGCTGCACAGCGCCGGCATGCCCAATTCCCAGACCACCGCGCAGGAAGCTGCCGAGTGGCTCAACGCCGATTCCCACCTTACGAGCGCGCTGAGCGCACAGCTCGCTCGTTCCCTCCAGAGCTCTGGCGCCGTGTTCGTGGCCCTTAACGCGGGCACGACGGCCGAGCTGTCCTGTGGCTACTGGCTCATCGTCGCCGACGACGACGCCATTTCCCAGAACGAGGCCGGCACCGCGCCGATCATGGCCCTGGTCGGCGGCAGCGCCGTCACCGTCAAGCCCAAGGCCGCGACGCCCAAGGTCTCCAAGCACGTGCTGGAGGACAGCACCGCCGCCTGGCAGAAGGCCGCCGACGCCACGGTCGCCGACGACCTGTACTGGCGCCTCTCGGCTACGGTCCCGGCGGGCCTTGCCGTCTACGACACCTATACGGTGCGGTTCGTCGACACCATGGGCGCGGGGCTCGACCCCTCCAAGGTCGCCGCGAGCATGCGCGTGTACGTGGCGGCGGGCGCCGAGGGCGGCTTCGACGCCGTCGCATGTGAGGGCGGTAACGCCAACTCGACGCCGGCTAAAGGGTGGACAGACATTACTTCACAGTGCAAGGTCTCGGTCGAGGGCAATACCTTCGCCGTGCGCACCGGCGACCTGATCGCCGTGCTCGGCGGGGCCGACGCCTTCGCCGCGGGCGCCCGCGTGGTTGCTGTCTACAATGCGCCGTTGGGGGCCAATTGCAATCGAGGCGCCACTAAGGGCAACCCCAACGAGGTCTACCTGCGCTACCCGCGCTCTCCCTTTGCCGACCAGTCCGGCGATGCCGGATTCACCCATACGCCGAGCGATGACGCCACGGCCTATACCTGGGGACTCAGCCTCATCAAGCGCTCAAGCGCAGACGATAAGCCGCTCGCGGGCGCCAAGCTGCGCATCATCGATGACCGTGGGCGCATTCTAACGACTGACGGCTCGTGGTCGACGGATGCCGACGCGTGCGTCACCACAGGCGCGGATGGTCATGTGGAATTGAGCGGTGTGGACGCGGGTCTCTACACCGTCGAAGAGGTCGCGGCTCCCAAGGGATACACCGCCTTTGAGGGCAAACGAACGGCAACGGTTGCGTCCGAGGGTCTGGGCGTTAAGCAGGTAACAGCCGCGAAGCCCAAGGTGACCGTGTCGGCCGAAAGCCCTCTGCGGGTTGATACCGCCGATGCCGGGACGGGTTCGATCGAGCTGTCGGTGCTCAACACCCCAAGCAAAGAAGCAAGTCGAGGCTTTATGCCCTCGACGGGAGATAGAACGTTGGTACTGGTGGCGGTTTTGGCTGCCATTGGAGTGGCGGCTATTGTTGTCGCGCTCGTCATCAAGCGGGGAGGCAGTCGTCGTGAAAAATAATTGCCCCCTTGCTCAATGGCGTGCTGCCTCCGCAGCGAGTGACGCGCAGTCCTACCGACCTGATGATCATTGGTTTTGAAAAAGTTACCAGAGAACCCTCCATGAAAAGCGGGGCACCCGGTCGATATGACCGAGTGCCCCGCCTCGTTTGTTGGTGCAAAGTAACCTGACCCCTTTGCACCAACACAAAGGTGCCTGTCCCCTTTGTGGCGGTTGGTGGCTAAGCGGTGGGGAGTCCTGGCGTGTTAGCCGGCTGCTGCGGCTTGAGGCGGGCGTTTCGCCAGATGATCTGGATAACGTAGCCGAGCATAAAGACAAAGGCCACGCCGCTGATGAAGTCACCTACGAGGGGAAGCCCCGTGAGGGCGCCTGCGATTATGCCGCCCTCGGCTGCCATGGCGTAGCGGTTCTGGTTGTGTCCGACCATGCGGGCGAGCGCGCACCCCGAAAAGGCACTCGACACCAATGCGATGCCGATAACGCCGCACAAGAGGGTTCCAGCAAGCGATAGACCAGCGATAGAGATAATCAGCAGTAGGACGGCGGGGGCGATAGCAATCGTGCCCAGAAGACCGCTCACCCACAGGGGCATGGGGCGCTGGTGGAGCATGCCGGCGGCGCCGGCGGTCGCGCGCGGAAAGACGAGCTCGAGCAGCAGAGCGACAAAGCAGGTCGAGAGTGCCGCGGCGACGATGCCGCCGATGACATCGTTAAGGGTGGAAGTATCCTCGTTCTCGGTGCGGTCGATCTTAAGCGCGCCTACCTCGGCTCCTGCGGCGCGCTCGGGGTCCTCGGAGACGTGCGCGTTCACGGTGCCGGTGATGTGGGCGTTCTTGCCTAGGATGAGTTTGTCGGCCCAAACCTCGACATCGCCATCGACGGTGCCATCGATGGTCACCGTATCGCCCGCGAGCGCTGCCGACTTGGTGGAGCCTCGCAAGGCAACCGTCTCGCCTATCGCGTAGAAACAGTTAGCGGTGCTGTCGGAATTGAGAACGATATGCTGGCCAGCAACGGTCACGCTGCCATCAACCGTGGTCTTGGCAATGTCGATGGTGCGTGCCGCCAGACGGACGGCGCCGCCCACCGTGCAGTCGCGGATGGAGAGGCTCTCGCCTGCCGCAATTATGTCGCGGTCGATGGAGGCGTCGTCCAAGTTGAGGGCCTGACCGGCCCAGTACAGGTCGCCCTCGACGCCGGACGGATTAGAGTCGTTGTCGGTTGCAAGTACGTTGCCCGCCGTGTCCGTGCCGGCAAATGACGCCGTGGGAAGAGCGGTGAGCGCGAGCGCGATGAGCGCGAATGCCATAAGCAGGCAGCGACGCATCTTGTGTGACGGCGCCGCCGCGGTTTGATTGAAAGCCATGGTTGATCCTTTTGTTAGGTGTTTGGCATATACCTAACAGGGTACCCAACGCGTGGGCGCTCTAAAAGAACCTCTCGGTTGCATTTCGAAGGATGAGCCCGCGCCACCTACTTTTTGCGGTGCAAAAAGCGTGCGATGTCATCCTCGGTGGGGCTTTTGATATCAAAGCGCAGCGACAGCCAGCGTAGTCCCATGGTCACCACGACGCAAACGACCAGTGCGACGACATTGCTGACCAAGCCGCTCATGACAAGGCAAACATAGCTTGCCGATCCGGCGATGGCCGCGATGGCATAGAAGTTGGTGCGCTGGAAGATACCCGGCACCACACCCATAAAACCATCTCGCAGCATGCCGCCGCCCACCGCGGTAAAAAAGCCCATCATGATGCACACCGCCGGCGCAAAGCCGTAGACCAGCGCCTTGTCTGCGCCGGTTGCCGCATAGATGCCGACCGAGATGATGTCGAGCAATGGGATGAGTTTCTCGGGTTTATCGACGATTGCCGGGAATATGTAGATGATGGCCGCCGTGGCGATGGAGAGCGGCAGCGCCATCGGCTGGGTTGAGGATGTAGACGTTGCCCACCTGCAGCGCCATATCGCGCAAAAGACCGCCGCCCAGGCCGCAAACCACCGCGAGCGCAACTGCACCCACCAGGTCGAGTTTGTGCTCGCGTGCAACCAGCACACCCGAGATCGATGCAGCGACAACGGCGAACATCTCGAGCCAAAACGGAATGGCGACCATGGCATCCGATGCATGTGAGGTAACGGTTATAGCGGCGACGACGGGCAAGATGGGGTCCTTTGGGTTGCTGGTTTAGACAATGCCCGTACATAGTACATGGTTGGCGGGCCTGGCGACCCTATTGCTCGGTAAACGGTCGGGACTGCATGCGGGCGTAGGCACCAAACGTGTACATCAGCCTCCAAAGATGTCAAAAAATGTCGGTTTTGGAGGGTGATGTACATGTTTTGGTTGGGGCGTGCTGGGATGACGCTACTCGGAAGGCGTGTCTTCGCTCTGCGCGCTCTTCCAGTTGCGGATAAGTGCCTTGCGCAGTTCGTTTTGCTTTCGCTGGTACTCGGCGTCCGTGCAGCGGGGCATACCGAGTGCTTCGCGAATGCTGTTCATGGCGCGATGAAAGGCAAGTTGACTTGCGAACTGTGCCGAGGTGAGCGTAACGATTCGATATCCCATTTGGGCGAGTACGGACTCTCGTTCCGCATCTGCGCCCTTGCGCTCGGTCTCGTCGTGAAAACCGCCCTTATATTCGATGCCGAGTTCTCTGCGCTGATAAGTAACAAGAGCGTCGATTTTGAGCGATCGGGCTTTTATGCAATGCCAGAGACGTTGAGGGATTTCGAGCGGTTTGTTGAGTTCGATACCTCGGATACCAATGCCGCCTTCGCTTGTTGGGAGCGAGAGGGTGATGGACGATGCGGTCTCCATGGGCGAGGCTGAGTGGTCGTAGATGTGTCTGAGTGCGAGCCTGGCGCGTGTGGCGCCGGGTTTGCCAGGGTGCCGATCGAGTAGCTCGACAATTTCGTCCTTGGAGGTGGTGGTTGGTTGCTCGGTGTAAGGGTCAGAGGGATTGAGCCCCATGCGATAGTCGCCGCAAACTTCGTAACCATACTCGAGGTATTCGATCCTATCCATCCACTCGGCAGCGAGCACGAAGGTGAAGGCTTCGTCGGTGATAAAGATGCCGGGCGTAAGCTCGTCAATATGGTCGTAGGGTAGGTTTTGGCCGAGAACGTGGCAAGCGACACCGTTGGTGCGAATTCGCTCGAAAGCAAATACTACGGAGATGTCGATAGTCTTGAGCATGGTGGACGGAATGCCGCAGTCGGTAAGTGCCTGCCGAATGCGCGCGATGCGTTGCTGGGTAGAGAGGCCCCGCACACCTATCTGGTAGTCGCGTTGTGCGACGGCTTGAACCAGGTTCCGCGGTGCATGACGGACGAGCCACGCCGTTTTATGCGAAATGAGAACAGGAGTATCCATTGGGGACCTCTCGCTTCGAGCTGACACCAAACTCTTATGTCCGTTGAGGTGGGGAAATATACCGGATGCGAGCAAATCGACTCATGCTCGGTGCGCGTCATACGCAAACGTGTACATCACACTCCAAAAACGACATTTTTTGACATCTTTGGAGGGTGGTGTACATGTTTGGTTGGGACGTGCGGTCGAGGGGGGGGATCCGATAACAAAAAAGCCCCATTGCTGGGGCTCATGCCATCTACTGGCGGAGGAGGAGGGATTCGAACCCTCGTGACCTTATACAGGCCAAACGGTTTTCGAGACCGCCGCATTCAACCACTCTGCCACCCCTCCGCGTGGGGTAAAAACAAAGCAGGCTCAAAGGCCTGCTTTGGAATTAACTGGCGGAGAGTCAGGGATTTGAACCCTGGAGACGCTTTTGACGCCTACACGATTTCCAATCGTGCTCCTTCGGCCGCTCGGACAACTCTCCGTTAAATGCGAAAGTCAGTATACACGAGGAATCGCAAAGTGCAAACAGAAAAGTTGGCATTTTTTAAAACGTTCGGCCGCGCTTGGCGTTGCAGTGGGGTTTGAGGTGCCAAAAAAAACGGCTTCCGACCAGCGTGGTTGATCAACTCAATTGTTCAAAAGGGGTATTCATAAGCGACTTGGCAATGAATTTAAAAATCTTTGGGTGGTGCTGTGGACCACTGGTATGTATTTCGCGACCACAGCCTTGTGCCCGTTGACCTGCGGCTTGGCTCAGCTTGTCTCCGCGGCACCGTATCTTGTCCACAGATTCGTCAAGCTTTTGGTCAGCATTTGGTTGGAATGCGCATGAAACGTGGTGCGAGCATGGGCATATGTGGAGGTCATGAGGTTGTAGCTGCATATTCTTGCGGCCTGGGAGGTTGAAAGATATTATTACCAAGTCTTTTCCTGCTTCAGGCGCACCTTCACGACCTGAAGCCACATTTGCCCAGAGGAGGTGACAATATGAAGGCTTATGAACTGCTGTTCTTTGTTGACCCGTCGCTCGACCCCGAGACTCGTCTCGCTGTTATGAAGCGTATCGATACCACGATCGCTGAGGGCGCTGGCAAGGTCGACTCCGTTGACGAGTGGGGCAAGCGCAAGCTCGCCTACGAGATCAACGACCTCACCGATGGTGACTACACCCTCATCAACTTCCACGCAGATCCTACCCAGATCGCCGAGCTTGATCGCGTCCTGCGCATCACCGACGCTGTGGTCCGCCACATGATCGTCCGTCGCGACGACCAGGAGTAAGACTGTCGTTTTGGACTGGGCTTGTGCCCCAAGAGGAAGTAGTGAGTTATGAGCATCAATCGAGTGAACATCACCGGTAACCTCACCCGCGATCCCGAGCTGCGCGCCACCGCCGGCGGAACCCAGGTTCTGTCCTTTGGCGTCGCCGTGAACGATCGTCGCCGCAACGCGCAGACTGGCGAGTGGGAGGACTATCCCAACTTTGTCGACTGCACCATGTTCGGCACCCGCGCCGAGGCCGTGAGCCGTTTCCTGGCAAAGGGAAACAAGGTCGCGATCGAGGGCAAGCTGCGCTACAGCTCTTGGGAGCGCGACGGCCAGCGCCGGAGCAAGCTTGAGGTCATCGTCGATGAGATCGAGTTTATGAGCTCCCGTGGTGGCCAGGGTGGCTACGACCAGGGCGGTTACGCCCCCGCAGCTCCCGCGCCCGCAGCACGTCCTGCCGCACCGGTGGCCACGCCGCCCGCGGTCGACGTCTACGATGAGGACATCCCGTTCTAAGAGTTGTTCACCTATTTTTGAGTGAGAGGCGGCTTCGGTTCGCCGAAGTTGCCAAACGAAAGGTATTTTGACATGGCTAATGATTTTTCTGCACGTCAGCCGCGTCGTAAGTACTGCCAGTTCTGCAAGGAGAACACTGAGTTCATCGACTATAAGGACACTCAGCTTCTCCGTAAGTACATGACCGACCGTGGCAAGATCAAGCCCCGTCGCGTCACTGGCGCTTGCACGCAGCATCAGCATGACATCGCCAACGCCATCAAGCGCGCCCGCGAGATGGCTCTCCTGCCGTACACCGTCCCCGTGGTTTCCTCTCGTGGCAACCGCGACCGCGGCTAAGAAGGGAGACGCATCATGAAGGTTATTCTTCTCGATGAGATCAAGGGCAAGGGCGGCGAGGGTGACGTCGTAGAGGTCGCTCAGGGTTACGCTGAGAACTTCCTGTTCCCCAAGAAGCTCGCTGTTGCCGCCACCAAGGGCAACCTCAAGCAGCTTGACGAGCGTCGCAACAACATCGCCAAGCGCGAGGCCGTCCGTCTGGCTACCGCCAACGAGACCAAGGCTGCCTTCGAGGGCAAGACGGTTACCGTTGACGTCAAGGTCGGCGACGAGGGCATCCTCTTTGGCTCCGTTACCGCCGCTATGATCGCTGACGCCATCAAGGCTCAGCTCGGTATGGACATCGACCGCAAGCGCGTCGAGCTCGGTAAGCCCATCAAGGTTGCCGGTGCCCACACCGTTGCCATCTCGCTGTACCGCGAGATCAAGGCCGAGGTTGTCGTTCTCGTCGGCGTTACCGCTGAGGAGCTCGCTGCCGAGGCTGAGGTCGAGGAGGCCGCTGAGGTCGCCGAGGCCGAGACCGCCGAGGTCGAGACTGAGGCTGCTGCCGAGTAGCATTTGCTGCAACGCAACAATCTTGTTCTAAGAAGGGCGCTCTGGGAAACCAGGGTGCCCTTTTTGCTTTTTAGCGCTGAGTGAGTGTCATGGTGAACGTTGCGTCGAAGTCCTATATACAGGACCGTTCATCCGTTTGGTTCGGTGATGATTGGCGGCGCGCGGCGCGTTTTGGGACCGTGGCTGATACTATGGATGCTCGCAAGCGATATGAATGAGGATGCTCATGGCATATGACGATAGGGAGACCGGGCTGACGGTCGAGGACCGCGGCTCAAAGTTGGGTCTTCCCCAAAACCAAGATGCAGAGGCCAATGTACTGGCCGCTATGCTGCTATCGCCCGAGGTGGTCGAAGAAGCCCAGGTCGAGCTGCAGCCCGATGACTTCTACCGGCCCATTCATAAGACCATCTATACCGCGATGGTCGATATGTACAACAGCCGCATTCCCATCGACTCCATCTCGCTGATCGATTATCTGCGAAGCATCAACAAGCTCGACGCCGTGGGCGGCGAGGCGTACATTTTGGAGTTGATGGGTCAGACCCTGTCGCTCGTCAACTGGCAGCACCATGCCGCCATCGTTCGTCGCGACTCGATGCTGCGCGAGCTGATCGGCGCCACCAACGAGATCAACGCGCTGGCATATAACGCCCCCACCGACACCAAAGAGGTTGTCGAGCTAGCCGAGAGCAAGCTGCTCAAGGTCACGGCGCGTGAGGTCAAGTCGAGCTACAAGACGCTGACCGAGTTTATGGTCGAGGCCTATAACGAGGCCGAGGAAGTGTGCCAGGCCGGTGGTCAGGCGGCGGGCGTGCCCACGGGCTTTCCGTCACTCGACCGTATGCTCATGGGCTTCCGCGAGGGCCAGCTCATCATTATCGGCGCCCGTCCTGCTGTAGGTAAGACGTCGTTCGCTCTGAACCTGGCGCTCAACGCCGCCGCTGCGGGCTATACCGTCGGCTTCTTCTCGCTGGAGATGTCGGGCAAGGAAATTGCCCAGCGTCTGATTTGTGCCTACGCCATGATCTCGATCAGTGACTTCCGCATGGGCCGCATTAGCCCCGAGCAGTGGGCCAATATCAACGAGGCTACGCAGACCTTGTCCAAGCTCGATATTCTGATTGACGATACGCCCGGCACCACAGTGACCGAGATTCGCGCCAAGAGCCGCCGTATGCTCCATAACAAGGAGAAGGCAATCATCATCCTGGACTACCTGCAGCTGGTGAGTCCTCCGCCGGGACGCCGCTCCGAGAGCCGTACCGTCGAGGTTTCGGAGATGTCGCGTGGTCTGAAGATCATGGCCAAGGAGCTCAAGATCCCGCTCATCGCGCTGTCGCAGCTCTCGCGTCAGGTCGAATCCCGTACCGGCAAGCGCCCGCAGCTTTCCGACCTTCGTGAATCGGGCTCCATCGAGCAAGACGCCGATATCGTTATGTTCTTGGACCGCTCCGCCGACGAGGCCGAGGCCTCGCGCGACGATCGACCCGACGAGGGCGTTACGCGTATCGTCGTGGCCAAGAACCGTTCGGGCCCGATCGGCGACGTCGACCTGATGTTCCTGCCGGCATCCACCAAGTTCTATGAGCTTGATGGGGCACATGCCGAGGAGTAGGACAGGCGCCCGTTGCACGGGTATACTGGGAATGTTTTGTGCTTCTGCGTGCCGGCGTGGCGCGCAGACAGTCCATGAATGTAAGGAGTAAACATGCCGTCAACCGTTTTGGTCGGTGCCCAGTGGGGCGATGAGGGCAAGGGTAAGATTTGCGACTTGGTCGCCGGCGACTTCGATGCCGTCGTGCGCTACTCGGGCGGCAACAACGCCGGTCACACCATCGTCGTCAATGGCAAGAAGTACGGCCTGCACCAGGTGCCCTCCGGCATCATGTATTCCGACCACGTGTCGGTGATCGGTAACGGCTGCGTCGTCAACCCCAAGGTTGTCCTTGAGGAGATCGACATGTTCGAGGCCGACGGCATCACCACCAAGAACCTCAAGATTAGTGGCAACGCGCATGTCATCATGCCGTACCACATCGATCTGGATGGCGCCTTTGAGCAGAAGCTCGGCAAGAAGAACATCGGTACCACCAAGCGCGGCATCGGTCCGTGCTATCAGGACAAGATGGCCCGCATTGGCCTGCGCATGCAGGACATGCTGGACGAGGCACTGTTCCGCGACAAGCTGGAGACCGCTCTCGCCCGCGTGAACCCCGAGCTCGAGCTCATCTACAACCTGCCCACCTACACCGTGGATCAGATTTGTGACGAGTACCTGCCGATGGCCGAGCGCCTGCGTCCCTACATCACCGAGACGAGCCTGCTGCTCAACAACATGATCGACGAGGGCAAGGACCTGCTGTTTGAGGGCGCCCAGGCGACGCTGCTCGACATCGACCACGGCACCTATCCGTACGTGACGTCTTCCAACTGCACCGCCGGCGGCGCCATTACCGGTTCCGGCGTCGGCATGAAGAACGTCGACCGCGTGCTGGGCGTCATGAAGGCCTATATCACCCGCGTCGGTTCGGGCCCCATGCCCACCGAGCTTTCCTATGAGTCCGAGGCCGGTCACACGCTGACCGAGGAGGGCTACGAGTACGGCGTGACCACCGGTCGCCGTCGTCGTTGCGGCTGGTTTGACGGCCCTATCGCCAACTATGCCTCGCGCGTCAACGGCCTCACCGACATCGCCCTGACCAAACTCGACGTGCTTTCGGCCTTCGACACCATCAAGGTGTGCGTGGCCTACGACGTCGATGGCGAGCGTTACACGAGCGTGCCCGAACACCAGGTGCGCTTTGAGCATGCCAAGCCCATCTACGAGGAGCTCCCTGGCTGGAAGTGCGATATCACCGGTTGCCGCAGCTTTGACGAGCTGCCGCAGGAGGCTCAGGACTACGTGGCGTTTATTGAGGATCTGGCACACACCCGCGTGACGTTCATTGGCGTTGGCGCTGGTCGCGAGCAGATTATCAACCGATTCTGGAAGTAATCGGGACTATTTGGTTATTGCGATATACCCCTTTGCAGCCCGGACGGGCGGCCGAGGGGTATATTTGCTTGCAAAGGGCTCGCGCGGAGCGGGCCATTCATCCATAGAGGAGGCACCCTTGAAGGCGGACACTCAAACCATCGACATCCTGTTGTTGGGCAGCGGCGGCCGTGAGCATGCTTTGGCAGCTAAGCTCGCAGCATCACCGCGCGCCGGCAAGCTCTACATTGCGCCGGGTAACGGCGGCACCGCGAGCTGCGGCGAGAACGTTGTTCTCGACGACTGCGATCCTGCGGCCGTGGCGGCGTTTGCGCAGAGCCACGGATGCGGACTCGTGGTGATTGGCCCCGAGGCTCCGCTCGTGGCGGGCGTGGCCGACGCCGTGCGCGCGGCGGGTATTCCCTGCTTTGGCCCGGGTGCCGAGGGCGCCCAGATGGAGGGCTCCAAGCTGTTCTCCAAGCAGCTCATGGAGCGTGCCGGTATCCCGACGGCAGCCTACGGCTCGTTTACCGACGAGGCTTCGGCTCTTGCCTATGTGCGTGAGCAGGGCGCTCCGCTGGTCGTCAAGGCTGACGGCCTTGCCGCGGGCAAGGGCGTTATCGTGGCGACTGAGCTCGAGCAGGCCGAAGAGGCCGTGCGCGAGTGTTTTGGCGGCACCTTTGGCGATGCCGGCAATACCGTGGTCATCGAGGAGATGCTCGTTGGTCCTGAGTGCTCGCTGCTGGCCTTTACCGACGGCAAGACCGTGCGCCCCATGGCCACTTCGCAGGACCACAAGCGTGCGCTCGAGGGCGACAAGGGTCCCAACACCGGTGGCATGGGCGTTTACAGCCCGGTGCCCATCGTGACTGACGAGGAGCACGCCACGATGGTGAAGGTCATGGAGCAGACCGTGGCCGAGCTCGCTGCCGAGGGCATCGACTACCGCGGCTGCCTGTATGGCGGCTTTATGCTCACCCCCGCCGGCCCCAAGGTGCTGGAGTTCAACGCCCGCTTTGGCGACCCCGAGACGCAGGTCGTGCTGCCGCGCCTCAAGAACGACCTGGTCGAGGTTATGCTCGCCTGCGCCAACTGCGAGCTTGATCAGATTGAGCTCGACTGGCGTGACGAGTGGGCCGTGGCTGTTGTTCTGACGAGCGCGGGCTATCCCGGCAGCTACGAGAAGGGCAAAGTCATCACCGGCATCGCCGACGCCGAGGCCATGGAGAACGTGACCGTGTACCATGCCGGCACCGCCGTGGTGGACGGCCAGCTCGTGACCAACGGCGGCCGTGTGCTTGCCGTGACCGCGCTGGGCGATACGTTTGAGAACGCCCGCAACCTTGCCTACGAGGCCTGCGAGAAGATTGATTTTGAGGGCAAGACCCTGCGTCACGACATCGGCCTGCGCGCGCTGCGCGGCCGCGACGCCTGGGATGCCTAAAATCCGAGAGGAATGAGACGGATGGACGAGAAGAACGAAGAGCTCGTGGACGCGCGGATCGTCGAAGAGGACAGCCGCGTGTATGGGCACGCCGAGGGCGAGCCTGGTGGCGAGGTCGCTGACGAGCCGGCGCTGGTGCTGGGCGATGACGACCCGCACGATGCCGAGCTGCACGAGAAGATTCTTTCGGAGGAGTGCGCCTGGAAGGGCAAGATCCTCGACGTCCACCGTCTTGAGGTTGAGCTGCCCAACGGTCGCCGCAGCGCCCGCGATATCGTTCGCCATCCGGGTGCGGCGGCTGTTGTGGCACTGACCGAGAGCGGCAAGATCGTACTGGTGCGTCAGTACCGCACCGCCATCGACCGCGTGACGGTCGAGATTCCCGCCGGCAAGCTCGATCCAGGTGAGGACCCGCTCGATTGCGCCAAGCGCGAGCTGCATGAGGAGACGGGCTTTAGGGCCGGTCGTATTCGCTTTTTGACGTCGATTGTCACGTCCTGCGGTTTTTGCGATGAGATTATCCACATCTACTTGGCTACCAAGCTCGAGTTTGATGCGCCCAACCCCGATGATGACGAGTTTGTCAACGTGGACCTGGTGCCGCTGCACGAGCTGATCGACGCCGTGCTCGACGGCAAGATCGAAGACGCCAAGACCGTTGTGGGCGCACTTGCCTGCGACAGCATTGCTCACCGTTTGGGCGGAGCGGAACTTTAACGAGCGGGGATGATCCCGCAGGTTTGTGTAAGTCAGCGAAAGTGCTCCATTTGAGACAAGGTGGCCTAAAAGAGGAGGGAAGCGTATGGATATACGCGACCGACGATTGAAGGCCAGATTGTCCAAATGGAGCACTTGCAGCGTCGAGACGAAACGCGGTTTGGTAAAACCGCGTAAGGTGACTATGTTTAAGAGGTTTCTTTCGTATTACGAGCCCCAGATGGGGCTTTTTGTTGCTGATACTGTTTGCGCTCTGGTGCTTGCCGCCATTGACCTTGCGTTTCCCATCATTCTGCGCAATCTGACCGGTGGGCTGTTTACTCAGGGTCAGGCTGCTATTATGCAGGCGCTCGGTATGATCGCGGTGGGCTTGGTGCTGATGTATGCCATCCGCTGCGCCTGCCGCTACTTTGTGAGCTATTGGGGTCACGTGATGGGCGCGCGCATGGAGTCCAAGATGCGCGAGGACCTGTTCGACCAGTATGAGCGCTTTAGCTTTGCGTACTTCGACCGCAACAGCTCGGGCGACATGATGAGCCGCGTGGTCAACGACCTGTTCGATATCTGCGAGGCGGCGCACCACGTGCCCGAGTGGATCATCATCTGCGGCATCGAGATTATCGGCTCGTTTGTGATTCTCTTTACCATCGCCCCGGTGCTGGCGCTCGCCATGGCCGTGGTGACGGCGGCGTTTGCGGTCATCATGTTTTGGCAGAACATGCGCATGCGCGAGGTCTTTAGCGACAACCGCAAAAAAATCAGCGGCATCAATGCGCAGCTGCAGGATTCGCTGGCGGGCATGCGCGTGGTCAAGAGCTTTGCCAATGAGGAGACCGAACGCTTCAAGTTCCGCGCCTCCAACAATCGCTATCTTTCGTCCAAGGAGAACATGTATCACGCCATGGGCGTCTATACCGCGACGTATGGCCTGCTCTCGGGTGTGCTCTATGTGATCGTGGTGCTGCTGGGCGGCTGGCTGGTCGCCCAGGGACAGCTGCAGGCGGTCGATATGGCGACCTTCGCACTCTATATTTCGCTGTTCTGCACGCCGCTTGAGACGCTCGTCAATTCGGCCGAAACGTATCAGAAGGCTATCGCCGGCTTTAAACGTATGGACGAGGTGCTCTCGACCGCGCCGGATATCCAGGACAAGCCGGGCGCTACGGATCTGCAGGTGACTGCCGGCGCCGTGGAGTATCACGACGTGTGCTTTAACTACGAGGATGTCGAGCTGGGCGAGGGCTATGCCGACGAGCGTCCCGTTATCGACCATATGGACCTGTCCATCAAGCCCGGGCAGACCATCGCTTTGGTTGGCCCTTCGGGCGGCGGCAAGTCCACAACCTGTTCGCTACTGCCGCGCTTTTATGACGTGGCTGCCGGATCCATTAGCATCGACGGCCAGGACGTGCGTGATGTGACGCAGCAGAGCCTGCGTCGCGCCATCGGCCTGGTGCAGCAGGATGTCTATCTGTTTGACGGTACGATTGGCGAGAACATCGCCTACGGCAAGCCGGGCGCTACGGCGGAAGAGATCGCCGAGGCGGCCCGTCGTGCCAACATCGATGCCTTTATCGAGTCGCTTCCACAGGGCTACGACACCGTGGTGGGCGAGCGCGGCAGCCGTCTTTCGGGCGGACAGAAGCAGCGCGTTGCCATCGCGCGCGTGTTTCTCAAGAACCCCAAGATCCTGATTTTGGACGAGGCGACGAGTGCTTTGGATAACGAGAGCGAGGAGGCGGTCCAGGAGTCGCTCGAAGAGCTGGCGCGCGGCCGTACCACAATCATCATCGCCCACCGCCTTTCGACCATTAAGCATGCTGACGAGATTGCGACCGTTGAGCATGGTCGCGTTGTGGAACGTGGCACGCACGAGGAGCTTCTCGCCCGTGGCGGCACCTATGCCCGTTACTATCGAATGCAGTTCGAAGGTGCGCGTGCGCACGAGCTCGACTGATTGATATGACAGGAAGTATATGGCCTGTCTCTTATACACATCTGACGCTGCCGACGACGGAGAGAGTGTAG
>URBB01000025.1 GCA_900545835.1 uncultured Collinsella sp.
GGCATGCCCCGCCTCTTACACCACATCTCTGTGCGCTACCACCCCGAGTGTCGTCTGCAAGCCCCGCACCCGCAGCAAACACCCCAAGGTTGCTCTTTTCGAGCCGGCCCCAAAGGGGCCGTGGGCAAAAAATGCCAAATATGAGTACTGTTACCATTTTAGTAGCAGGCAAAATGGCACAAAATAGAGTTCTTTCGGTCGCCATACCCCTTTGGACCGGCCAGAATAATCGGCTTAAAGCCTGGCTGTATCGATATTAATTAACAGATACTTTAGTTATGTTCATTATCTTCATTGTCTTAATTGTCACCGGATTAGCAACAGTACTCATATTTGGCATTTTTTGCCCACGCGTATATAACCAACCCCCTACATCAGGCAAAAAACAGGCCGCAGCCCATGGCCACGGCCCGCTCGAAACCCAAAAGAGACGCTACGCGCTGTAGCCCATCGCCTGCAGAACAAACATGACGACCGTCAGCACCGTAATCACACCGATAGTCGCCCACGTGAGCACGTTCCACACGCGGCCGTTGCGGTTGGCACCCATAATGTGACGGTCAGCGGCGATAACCACCTGGAACACCAGAACCACGGGCAGTAGCACGCCATTGATGACCTGCGAGGTCATCATAATCTGGAACAGATCGACGCCGGGCATAAGCACCAGCACGGCAGAGATACCAATGATGGCCGTAATGATGCCGCGATAGACCGGGGCCTCGTCCCAGCTGCGGTCGGCACCGCGCTCCCAGCCAAATGCCTCGCAGATAGCGCTCGACGTAACGCCCGGCAGCACGCAGGCAGCCAAGAAACTCGCCGCGACCAGGCCCGAGGCAAACAGTACCGTGGACCACTGACCCGCAATAGGCTCCAGCGCGCGCGCGGCATCGGCAGCATCGCTAATCTGAATACCCGCCGGGAACAACACCGTACCGGTCGTGATGATAATAAAACCGGCAATGACATCGGCGGCAAGCGAGCCGCTCACGGTATCGATGCGCTGCAGCACGATATCGTCCTCGCCCGCGTTCTTATCGACCACGTTGTTCTGCGCCAAGAAAATCATCCACGGCGCGATGGTGGTACCGATCGTTGCGACCACGAGCGACACGTAGCTGGGATCATTTTGAATGTTAGGCACGACCAGGTCGACCGCGACCTCACCCCAGTTGGGGCCAGCCATAAACGCGGCGACAATATAAGTCACGAATACGCAGCTCACCAGCAGCAGAATCTTCTCGATGCGCTGGAAACTACCCGACATGGTAAGCATCCACACCAGCAGCGCCACCAACGGCACCGAGATGCTCGCCGGCACGCCAAAGAGAGCAAGGCCGCTGGCGATACCCGCAAACTCCGAAATGGTCACGGCTGTATTGGCGATCAGCAGCGCCGCCATGGCCAGCACGCTCCTGCGCACGCCAAAGCGCTCGCGGATGAGCGAGGCCAGGCCCTTGCCTGTGACGCAGCCGCAACGCGCCGCAGTCTCCTGCGTCACGATAAGCAGCACGGTCATGACGGGAAGCATCCACAGCATCTTGTAGCCATAGCTGGCACCGGCGCTGGAATACGTGGCGATGCCGCCGGCGTCATTACCCGAAAGCGCCGCCAGAAGGCCAGGGCCCATGGCGCCAAAGATGGCCGCGATGGTCAGCTTTTGCTTGGTGCTCGCCTTTTGCTTCGTGTTTTGCACGCGACCACCTACCCCATGACCGACATGGTGAGCAGCGCTACGGCGATGCAGTATGCCACGCATGAAATCATGACGGCAATGACGTTCATGGCGGTACCCGACGTATTGAGGTCGTGCTCGTCACGCCAGAACAACACCATCAGGTAAATCACGGCGCTCATGTTGCCGATCAGGCAGACGATGGCCGCGATGTTAAAGCAGCCGGTAAAGAGCTGCTCTTCAAACATGGGCGCGTCGAGGAATGCGGCGGTGCGCACCAGCTGGGCGCACAGATAGGTCACGAGCGACAGAATCAGGCCCATGCCCGTGCTCTGGAAGAAAAATCCCAGATACGGCTTGGGCTCATCGTCATGGCCGTCGTATTCCAAGAAGTAGTTCTTGACAAACGACACCATACGCGAGGCAGCCAGCAGCACGAGCGGCATGGCGCACATGGGGAACACCACCAGATGCGCCGAGCCCAGCGCCGTCCCAAGCACCGTTGCCATGATGCACGAGGCAATGCCCCACACGACAACCCAGTACTGGCGATGCACAAACCAGCTGAGCACATTCGTCGAATCGTCGGACGCGCTATCGCCCGAGCCAACGCCTGCGATCTGCAGGTCCTCCTGGTGCTCCTCGGCGATAACATCCATGGCGTCGTCAAAGGTCACGATACCCAAGATGTGACGGTTCTCGTCGCAAACGGGAATGGCAACCAGGTCGTACTTGGTCATCTCGTCCGTTACGTCTTCCTGGTCATCGTCGGGCGATACATAAACCAGGTCGCGATAGGCCAGCTGGCCCAGCGTGGCGTCGCGGTCGGCCACGATCAGCGTGCGCAGCGAAAGCACGCCGGTGAGCATGCCGCTCGGGTCCTCGGTATAGACGTAGTAGACGCTCTCGAAGTCCTCATCGAGCTGGCGGATCGCCTCGATGGCGTCACCGACCGTCGCCGTGGCGGGCAGGGAGACAAACTCCGAGGTCATGATGCGGCCGGCGGTGTTGTCCTCATAGCCCAGCAGGTTACGAATCGCCTTCTCTTCCTGAACGCCCATCAGGCGCAACAGCTTCTCGGCCTTCTCGTAATCGAGCTCGTCGATCAGGTCGGCGGCGTCGTCCGGGTCCATCATGGCCAGCATCGACGATGCGTCCGTATCGGACAAGCCTTCGAGCATCTCGGTCATAAGCTCGTCGTCATCGAACTCCGAGATGGCCTCGGCGGCCTGGGCGGTATCGAGCTGCGCGAACACCTGCGCACGCAGGCGCGGGTCGAGCTGTTCGATAATGTCGGCAATGTCGGCGGGGTGCAGCTCGCCGAGCGTCTTGTGCGACACCGACAGCTGGATGTTTTTAGTCGAACGATCGAGCAGGTCCATGTAGGACCAGGCGATGATATCCTCGCCGAGCGGTTTGCCCAGGTGCTTCATAAAGCCCTCGACGACATGCTCAAGGGCGGGGCTGATCGCGCGCAGCAGACCGCGGGCGCCAACTTCGGCACCCAGCAGGCGCAGCTGATTTTCGCCCGACATGGAAAACTTGATATCGTTTACGCGCACGACCTTCATGCCCTGTGTGTCGACGATCTGCTTGTTAAGCACGTCGCGGGCAAGCAAGAGTTCGGTCGGCTGCAAGTACGAAAAACGGATTTCGGTGGCCGGCGACTTAAGGTGTACACCCGTCTCGTCGATACGGTCGACCCATTTGCGCCAGCTGATCATAAATGGCGTCTTGCCGGGTCCGCGGAACGCGAGCGACGTCACGTGCGGAAAAACTTCGCCGGTAGCAATGCCAAAATCGTTCACAACGCCGAGCTTTTCGCCATCGACGTCCAAAACCGGCAGTTTGAGCATCTCACTCAGATAATTCACTGGTGCTCCCCATCATTATCCCTTCGGACTGCGACCATGCCGGCGCGCCGTCCGTGGACTTTTAGATATGTATACGCATGCGCGGGCGGCACGCCGCTCGGCGCTCACACCCCGTGCATGCGCAAGAAGCACCTGCATGGGGTCATCGACTGTATGGTCGAGGTTTGGATTTCACCTGCAACCTTTCTCTTGACCCTTGTTATCCGCAGTAACTATAGCATCAGCATCGCCCTGCGGCATCGAATTTATGCGCTGCACATTGCAGGCATACCAAACACTGACGTATCCGTGACATAGCCATTGGGGACGTTCTTAAACGACTACCCAATGGCTACTCTGTGGTGTCATCGTCCTCGGCAAGTTGGGGGAACACGGCGTCCTTGGGCATGGTGACCTTCGTCAGCGAGGTGAGCTTTTTGCTCAGCGACGTGTCCGTCTTGACCAGGTCGCTGAGCGTCACGATCTTGTAGCCGTCGGCGACAAGACCGTCGATAATCTGCGGCAGCGCCTCGAGCGTCTGCTCGGCGCATTCGTCTCTATCGGTGAGCAGCACGATATTGCCCGGCGTCACCGAATCGAGCACCGTTGAGACCTGCTCGTCGGCACCGTTGAGCAGCCAGTCGCCCGAGTCAATATTCCACGAGACCACGGCGGAGACCAGGTCCATCGCATCAATCCAGTTTTGATCGTCAAAGGCAGCGTAGGGAGCACGCAGCAGCATCGTCTTCACGCCGGTCGCCGACTTAATCGCATCGGTGCCTTTCGTGATCTGCTCGCGTACCGCCTCACGGTCCTGACCCTTGAGCGAATCGTCGCTGTAGCTGTTGGATCCGATTTCGCACCCGGCATCGACAATCGCCTTGGCCGTGGCGGGCGAGGTCTCGGCCGCATCGCCCGACAGGAAGAACGTCGCGGTGACGCCCTTTTCCTTGAGTACCTGCAAAATCTGCTTGGTCGCACCGCTCGGACCCTCGTCAAACGTCAGCGCCACGTACTTTTCGTTGCCCTTGGGTGCCACGCTGGCGCACGCAACAACGCAATCGGTGGCGGGCACAACCTCGCCGCGGTCCTGCGTCTTGCCCGACTGCTCACCAACCCACACCTCGGAGCGGCCCTGAACGCCCCACGTCTGCACATACTCGATAGCGCCCGTGCCCTCGACCTTGAGCTTGGGCTCGATAACCGTAGCCTGAACCTCATGCTTCTCGTAGGTGTTACGGCCATCCTTGACCGTCACCTTCTCGCCACCCTCAAGTTCGCGGCTATCCCATTTGCCCTGTTTTATGCGCTTGCCGTCCACCTTAACCGACAGCTTTTCGCCGCCATGGCGCTTGAGCACGCTGTCATCGACGGCCAGCAGGTCGCCTGCGTCGTAGGTGTCAGTCAACTCCTGGTCGTCGATGAGATTCTGCAACGTAGAGCCCACGCGCACCGCGGTCTTTTGCCCGTTGAGCTCCACGTCCACGCTGCGGTTGACGTAGCCCACGACGGCAGCGATAAACAGCACGAGCGCGCAACCCACGGCGATGAGCGCATAGGGCAGGCGGGACGGTCGACGCGGCGAGCGCCCGTTGCCGATGCGCGCGCTGCGATCGCTAAACCCACGGCTATGGTTGAGGTACATCGCGCCGGGCTTACGGCGACGTCGACGCTGACCGCTGGGCAGCTGCCCCAGGTCGCGGCGCGCCGTCGGACGCGCACCCGAGCGCCCGTTTAAGTTAGATCCGTTTTGGCGCATATGCCCTCCCCCATAAACACAGCGAGCCGGAGCAACATGTCTCCGGCTCGCCTCCCATCATTTGGTACGTCGCTATTTGCTAGCTTTTGACGAGCCCCCGCTCGCCTTTTGATATTCGTCCTTAAAGGCCTTGAACATACCGCGCGTTTTGCCGAGCTGCTTGCCCAGTGCGCGGCTGCCCTTGTCCACGGCGACCGATCCCTTGTCATCGAGCACCTTGGCGCCCTTCTTGACCTTATCGCCCACCACGACACTGGCCTCGGCAGCCTTAGCGGCCGCGCCGCCCGAATACCCGAGCGACTTGACCTCGTCCGAGACAATCATCGCGCCGTTCTCGTAGCCGCGCAGCATCGTCGGCGGCACCTGCGTGTCGCCCACCAACATGCTCGATGCGGCGCTGGCGGTCACATAGAACGTCTGCACAATGCCCGAGCGCGGCTTGAACTCAACGTCCGAGCAGTAGCCCACGACATCGCCCGATTCCGTGCGCACGTCCATGCCAACCCAGATGATGCAATCGTCCAGGTTGATATCGAGGCGCCTGGCCGCGGCGGCATCGTAGGTGCCCTTGACGTCGTCGACCGCGACAGCGCCCTCATAGACGCCGATGGCATCGAGCGCCACAAAGCGGTCGGGGCGCTCGATCATGCCTGCGATATCGGACTGGCGGACCATAAAGCCGACCACGCGCGTACCGCCCGGGGTAAAGACCGGAAAGTGAATCTTTCCGAGCTTTTTAGGGCTGCGCGGCGTGCCGTCCTTTTTGATGCGCTTGTCCTCGGTAGGCTTGCGATAGATCTTGGCGCCGACAAAATCCCCGGCGCGCATTATGCCTCGGTCGAGGGCTCCGCAGCCTCGGTATCAGCCTCGACGGCGTTCTCGACCACGACGTCGGCGGCGGGCGTCACGTTGCCACCCGAGATGGCATCGTTGAGCTGCTCGCGCAGCTGGTCCATGCGCTCGCGGGCCAGATCGACCTTGGCGCGCAGGTCATCGGTCTTGGCGTCGACCATCGGGCCAAAGTCATTCACCGCAGCACGGGCCTCCTCGGCGCTGTGCTCGTAGGTGTCGCGCATATTGTCCCAGGCGTCGTTGGCGATATCGGCAGCCATGGCGCGGGTCTCGGCGCCCGAGCGCGGGGCCAGAGCAACGCCGACAATAGCGCCGGCAGCGGCACCAAAAAGTGCGCCGGAGACAAAGCTGAAAGTCTTACCCATGATCATTCCTCTCCTGCGGGCACGTCGGTGCCCACCGTTTGAATGCTGTCCATTATACCCGCAGCGCATCACTTGCCGCTCCGCTCATCTGCGTACGGCAAAGGCGCAGGTACGTGATGGTGATAAACGCGTAGGCCTACTCCTGGGGCATAGCCGGCATGGTCACCGTGGCACCCGGGTCCTCGCCGGCGCCGTCCACGAGCGGCAGACCGCCCTCATGCGCAGGTCCTGCCGGAACCGTCGCCGCACCGCCAAAGACGGCAGCGGAGGCCTCGTGGTTCTCGGCAACCGCGCCCTCGGTATCAATCGCCACCTGGGGCTCGTCGTCAAAGTTGGGGACGCCCTGGGGCTCGGTGGGAACGGGCTCGGCGGTCGCATCGGCAACGGGCTCGGCGTCAACCGGCACATCGCCCTCGTCAAAGCCCTCGTCCTCGGCAGCATCTTCGCCGTTCGCAGCGGCGACGGCCTCGTGAGGATCCTTGCCCTCGGCCTCGGCGCGCATGCCCAGCACCAGGTTGCGCAGGCCCGCGACCGTGCCCTCCACGTCGGGGGCAGGCTGGTCGGCGTGCAGATAGGCCCAGTCCATCATAAAGGTGGCCGAAGACAGCGCACCGATGGCCAGCGCGTCGTCGGGGCACGAAAGCTCAACCTCAAAGACGCGCTCGTCGTGCTCGCTTACGCGCGTGCGGCCGCACGAGATGCTGCCGGCAAGACCGGTCTCGTTCATGAGCTCGACCGTCACATGCTCAAGCAGATGGCAAAGCTCGGTCTGGCCCATGCAGTCCTGGAACTCGCGACCGGAATCACCCAGGCACAGGTGCTTGGCAATCGCCGGCACCAGGTAATACACGCGCGCCGTAGCCTCGATATCCTCCGAGGTCATGAGCGGCATGCCGGGGTTCACCAGCACGTGCGCGCAGATCTTGTCCTCGCTGACGGTGACCTTAAGGATGTTGAACAGGCCTGCCATAACTCTCCCCTACTCTTCCTTGTCCTACTCGTCGCCGTCGTGCGGATTCGCGGAACCCGCACCCGACGTCGTCGGCTCGTCTACCGAAGACTCGGAATCCTTTTTATCGGTTTCGGCCGGAGCAATCACGCGAATGAGCGAGATGCGCTGGCCACGCATCGACTGCACTTTAAACTTGTACCCCGCAACCTCAAACACCTCTCCGATGTCGGGCACCGAGTCGCAAAGCTCCAAAATCCAGCCGGCGATGGTCTCATAATCATCGCTTTCCTCAAGCGGCCAACCAAGCTCAATCGCGTCATCGCACGAAAAACGCCCATCAACGAGCCACTCGCGGCGCGAAAGGCGCGTGAGATACTTGTTGTCGGGGTCGAACTCGTCCTCGATCTCGCCGACGATCTCCTCGACGATGTCCTCGATGGTGATGATGCCGGCCGTGCCGCCGTACTCGTCCACAACCACCACGATCTGGTCGTGCGAGGTCTGCATCTCGGACAGCAGCGGCAGGATATCCTTGGTGTCGGGCACAAAGGTGGCGTCGCGCAAAAAGCCGGCGATGGGCTGGTCACCCTTGCCGTCGAGCGCGGGTTGGATCAGGTCCTTGATGTGCGCGATGCCGGCGACGTTGTCGGGATCCTCGTGATAGACGGGGATGCGGCTGAAGCCGGTCTGGCGCATGGTGGACAGCACGTCGGCGACCGTCTCGTCGTCCTCGCACATGGTGGTGTCCACGCGCGGCACCATGACCTCGCGGGCAACGGTGTCGCCTAGGTCGAAGATCTCGTGGATCATGCGCTTTTCCTCGTCGAGCAGGTCGTCCTGCTCCGAGACCATGTACTTGATCTCTTCTTCCGAGACGTTCTGGCGGTCGTCGGCACTCTTGATGCGCAGGATGCGGGCCAGGCCATCGGAGCAAGCGCCAGTCAGCCACACGAGCGGACGGGCGATCTTTTGGAACACGGAAAGCGGGCCCACGACCTGCTTGGACACGCCTTCGGCATTAGCCAGGCCAATACGCTTGGGCACGAGCTCGCCGATCACGATGGAGACGAAGGCGACCGCGACGGTGATGATGACCGGCGCCAGGCCGCGCGCGATGGCGGAGAGCGGCGCGATGCCAAAGCTCATGAGCCACGTGGCGAGCGGGTCGGACAGACTCGTCGAGGCGACGGCGGACGAGGCGAAGCCCACGAGCGTGATGGCGACCTGGATGGTGGCGAGCAGCTGGTCGGAGTCGGCAGCCAGCTTAATGGCGTGCTCGGCGCGCTTGTCGCCTTCCTCGGCCTCGTGCTCCAGCACGGCGCGCTTGGCCGTGGTGAGCGCCATCTCAGACATAGAGAAGTAGCCGTTGATGAGGGTCAAAACGAGGGTGGTGATAAGGGAGATGGTTATGTCCATCGGGAGTTTCTCGAACCTCCAAGATTCGGGACGTCGGATTAAAACGTTGGTGGCGGATACGGCAATTGCACTGGCGACCGAGCGGGGGCACGGGCGCTGGCGTGGTCGCTAGATTACGAAGAGGATCACCGCCATGAACTGGAAGATGCTGCCGGCGAGCACCCACAGGTGAAACACGCTGTGCAGATAGCGCACGTTTTTGGCGATATAGAACGGCACGCCCGCGGTGTAGCACACGCCGCCGACGGCGAGCAGGGCAAGTGCCACGGGGTTGAGCAGCGCCACAAGTTCGGGCAGCTTAAAGACGACGAGCCAGCCCATCAGCAGGTAGACCAGGCCGCTTACCCAGTGCGGTTGACGCTCGCGTAGGAAGCACTCGAGGGCGATGCCGATAATGGCGATGGCCCATACGGCAAAGAACAGCACAGCGCCGCCGTCGTTTGCGAGCGTGATGAGGCAAAACGGCGTATAGCTGCCGGCTATGAGCAGGTAGATGCAGCTGTGGTCGATGATGCGAAACACGTGCTTGGCGCGCGCGGGCTGAATCGCGTGGTAGAGCGTGGAGGCCAGGTATTCGAGGATAATGCTGACGCCATAGACAATCGCCGCGGCCATATGGGCCGGGCCTCCGCCGCGCAGGGTGGCGAATACGATCAGGAGCACCAGGCCCGCGATACCCAGCAGGCAGCCGACACCATGGGTGACGGAGTTCATGATCTCCTCGCCCACTGTGTAGTGTGGAACGGCCGCGGTCTTGGGTCGCGGCTTAGAACTGTCGCTCGAATCGGACATGCCGGTTACATCCTCCAACGTAAAGAGTTCTCAACACTATATCAAAGCGTCTAGGTACGTGCGAAATTTGCACCATACGTGACCCTTTGTTTACCCATTCTTTGCCTGTTGACGCATCAACGGCGAACGTCCATAATGCGCTTGCATTAAATGTTGATGTATTAACATCTTATAGGAAAGCTTCTTATGTCTCAAAACGCACGTTCCCATCGAAAGCTCAAGATAGCCGGCGTCGTTGCGCTGGTGCTCGTTGTCGCGCTGCTGGGGTTTGCCGGCAACTTTCTGTTTGACTTCGCGCTGAATCCCCGCGCGCCATACACCATGAAGATGATGCAGAACGACAAGGACGCCGAAAAGGGCGAGCAGATGGATGCCGAGGAGGGCGAGGCACGGGCGTGGTTTAAGGAGAACCGCAAGAGCAGCAACCTCACCGCGGACGACGGGACCGAGCTTGCCGCCTGGTATTTTGCTGCGTCGGAGAGCACGCACGACTACGCCGTCTGCCTGCATGGATATACCAACGAGCCCATCGGTATGGCCCGATACGCCAAACGCTTCCACGACCGTGGCATGAACGTACTCGCACCCGCCGCCCGCGCCCAAGAGCGCTCCGGCGGCGACTATATCGGCATGGGCTGGCCCGAGCGCCTCGACATCGTCGCATGGATCGAGCGAATCGTTCAGGCTGACCCCAAGGCGCGCATCCTGGTCTTTGGCGAATCCATGGGCGCGGCGACCGCCATGAACGTCGCGGGGGAATCTCTGCCCGCAAACGTGAAATGCATTATCGAGGACTGCGGTTATACGAGTGTTTGGGACGAGTTTTCTCTGCAGCTCAAGGACGTGTTCGGCCTGCCCAGCTTTCCCTTGCTCGATGTAGCAAACTTGGTGTGCAACGTGCGCGCGGGCTACGACTTTCATAAGGCGAGCAGCGTGGAACAGCTCAAGCGCGCGACGGTTCCCATGCTGTTTATCCACGGTGACCAAGACACCTTTGTGCCGTACAGCATGCTCGACCAAAACTACGACGCGTGCGCCAGCAAGGTCAAGCAAAAGCTCACCATCCATGGCGCCACCCACGCCAAGAGTGCGCAAGTTGATCCCGAGCTCTACTGGAACACGGTCAACAACTTCCTCGACGAGTGTTTTTAGGCAAAAAGCAACGTCTGGGGCTTTATCTGACCCCCTATTTTCGGAAGTATGCGGCAAAATCTGGAACTGCCGACCAGACCGCAGTTTTACCAACAATTTATCAGGGGTTTTGTTGCCAAAAGATGTCGTGTGCTCGGCGGTCTCGAAATTTGCCGCATACTTCCGGAAAGCCGCCCGTGGACGCTGTGCCCACGGGCGGCTTTTGCTAACGTTGCGCTACAAAAGCGCTTGTTTTGTCCAATAGCTAGGTGCTATTTGACCTCGATAAGCTCGTACTTGCTCGTGCCCAGGCCGATCTTCTCGGCGTGCGCGATGCACGCGCGCCAGTCGGTGTCGGGATGCGTGATGCAGAAGGGGTCCTTGGCCTGCTCGCCCTCCAGATGCTCGTGGTTATGCTCCATCTTGGCCGCGCTATCGGTGAGCTCGGTGTTGGGCAGCGGCTCGGATGCCATGACGGCATCGGCGCAGGCCTGGTCGATGGCGACCGGGTCGAAGCTCGCAAACATGCCGATATCGTTGACGATAGGCGTGTCGTTTTCGGGATGGCAGTCGCAGTTGGGGCTGATGTCCATGGCGAGCGAAATGTGGAAGCTCGGGCGGCCATCGACGACGGCTTTGGTGTACTCGGCGATCTTGCAGTTGAGCACATCGGCCGCGGCGTCATAGCCGGGCTTGATGCAATCCTGGTTGCACACGCCGATGCAGCGTCCGCAGCCCACGCAGCGATCGTGGTCGATGGTGGCCACGTGCACCGTGCGGGTGTTGCCGCTAGCAAGCTCGCGCTCGCGGGTGTCGTCGAACGAGATGGCGTTGTGCGCGCAGATCTTTTCGCAGGCACGGCAGCCAACGCAGTGCTCGGTCGCGACGTTCGGCTTGCCGGCGGCGTGCTGCTCCATCTTGCCGGCACGGCTGCCGCCACCCATACCCAGGTTCTTCATGGCACCGCCAAATCCGGCCTGCTCATGACCCTTAAAGTGGGTGAGGCTGATCACGATGTCGGCATCCATGAGTGCCTGACCGATCTTGGCCTCGTGCACATACTCGCCGCCCTCGACCGGGACGAGCGCCTCGTCGGTACCCTTGAGGCCGTCGGCGATAATGATCTGGCAACCCGTGGCATACGGGGTAAAGCCGTTCTGGTAAGCGGTGTCAATGTGCTCGAGCGCGTTTTTGCGGCTACCGACGTAGAGCGTGTTGCAGTCGGTAAGGAAGGGCTTGCCGCCCAGCTCCTTGACGACATCCGCGACGGCGCGGGCGTAGTTGGGGCGCAAAAAGCTCAGATTGCCCAGCTCGCCAAAGTGGATCTTGATGGCGACGAACTTGTTCTCAAAATCGATCTGTTCGATACCGGCGCGACGGATGAGGCGCTTGAGCTTGTCGAGCTGGCTCTCGCGAGCATGCGTGCGCAGGTTCGTAAAGTACACCTTGGCGGGTGCGGCGGGTGCGGCTGCGGTCATAGATATATCCCCTCGGTCTATATGGCGTTACAGACATAGAGGATGGTACCAGTTAAAGCAGAGTTAAAGTCAAGTACGGCACCTAGTCATTGGGGACAGACTTAAATGACTACTCTTGGACTTTGAGTGCCTCGGCCAGGCTGACGCGCTTGATAGAACGCGTGTGTAGCAGCGCCACGACCAGGTAGGTCGCAAAGCCAATGCCGACGCACGCCGCCATGGACCACCAGGGCACGTAGATCTCGATATTGCCGTTATAGGCGAGCAGCATCGAGCGGAAGATGGCCGTGAGCGAGCCAATAATGACCGGCAGACTCAGCACGAGCGACGCCGCCACGCACAGCGTGATCGAGCGGATGTACAGATGCGAGATCTCGCTATCGCGATAGCCAAAGACTTTCATATAGCTAATCGAACGGGCGCTGTGGTCGATCACAGCCTTGGTCAGCAGATACATAAACAGCAGGAAGATAAACACCGCGAGGCCAACCATCATACCGATCATTTTGCTCATCATGCCGATGAACTGGTCGCCCACGGCGCGCATGTCGTCGGGCGTGGTGTCGCCGGCAAAGTAACGAGCATCAAGGTCGAGCTTTTCATCGCTCACATAGCCGTTAAAGTAGGCCGCATCGTTGTCGAACAGCTCGTTAAAGTCGTCGATACTCATATAGATATTCATGTCCGACTTGGAGCCCCAGGCACAGTCCTTGCCCGCGTACTCAAAGGAATAATGCTCGCCCTCGTACTTGTCGCTGAGCGTGACCTTCTGGCCCTCGCTCCAGCCAAGCTTATCGAGCAGACCGCCGCCAAAGACGACGCGCCCATCGCCGACGTTGAGGTCTTTCCAATAGCGCGAATCGGATGAAATGCCGTAGACGGAAATCGTCTCCTCGCCATTACCATCGCCGCGGTCGTATTGCAGCTGGTAAACGGCATATTTCTCGGCCTGCGCGATTGCGCCCGCGCCGTTATCGGTCGTATTGACCGGGTGGATATCGTCGTTGTCAGTGTCGATCTTAGAGGCCTTGTCGATCAGGCCGATGGCCTCATCGCGGTCGCAGCCGAGGGCATCGGCAAGGTCATCGAGGCGCGCATAAAGCGCATCCTTCTTGTCCTGGACCTTGGCGAGCGCGTCCTGCGCCGCGGCCAGGCTCTCGGCAGACGGAGATGCGGTCGCGGCATCGGCTGCCGCCTGCGCTGCATCGGCCGCGTCCTCAAGCTCGTCATCGGCATCCTGAGCGGCAGAAAGCAGTGCGCCGTCAACCGACTGCAAACGCTCGAGTGCCGACCACTGCTCGCGCTCCTCGGCGGTGCCCTCGAGTTCCAGCGGGGCCTTGAGCGTGTACTGGTGCTCGGCGACCAGGCTTTTCTCGAGGTTGTCCGCGTAGTGCGTCATCGTGGGCAGAATCGCCAGGCCAAAGAGCAGTAGCAGCGAGGCAAACGCAATGCCCACGAAAAGCGTGGCGAAGTTGCCCAGATTACGCAGGAAGATGCGCAGGCGGAAGCGCGAGACAAAGCCCATGCGCTCCGGCAGCTGCAGGCCGCGCTTGGTGCCCGACTTGCCGCCCGCCTCGTGACGGAGGAACTGCAACGGCGTCTTGCCCATTTTGCGGAGCAGGCCCACCAGCGTAATGAGGATGAGCGCGGCGGCGGGAACCACGGCGCACTTCACAAAGATCTCCCAGCTCCAGTACACCTGGAAGGGCGGCAGGCTGTACGAGCCGTAATAGAGGCCGCGCATGGGCTCGGTAAAGAACGCAACGCCGAGCGCGGTGCCCAAAAGCGCCGCGAGCATGCCCACGATGGCGGGAAGCGCGAGGTAGTGCAGTACGATCTCGCGACGGCGATAGCCGCTGGCGAGCAGTGTGCCGATGATGGCGCTCTCCTCCTCGATGGTGGCGTCGGTAAGGACCACAAAGACGAACGCCATGATCACGATGATGATGTCGAGCAGCGTCATCCACATCATAGAGTCGCCGTCCACGTCATCGCGCGCATAGCCAATGCCTTGATTGGAATCGGCGTCGATCAGATCGTCCACGCGCGCATCGACGTCGGTCAGTGCCTCAACCATATCCTGCTCCGCATCGATGCGATCCGCAGTGGGGAGGTCGCGATCGGTAAAGGTGAAGGAGTAGGTGTAGGCGGGCGCGCCGCCGGCATCTTCGAGCGCGGCAAAGCCGCCATCGGTGACCTCGGCCACGCCGTACGTGATGGTGTTCACCGTAAAGTCCGAATTGTTGAGAAACAGCGCCTGACTGTCGGGCTGGGTCATGATGCCGCAGATGATGTAGGTGCGGCCCTCAAGCTCAACCTTATCGCCCACGGCGAGGTCGTTGTTGGTGGCGAAGACACGGTCGATGGCTACCTCGTCATCTGCCCTGGGCTGCTTGCCCTCGCTGTACGAAGCAATGTCGACCTGGGTGCGGTGCGCATAGGTGCGCAGCGTGCGCTTGGTGCCGTCGTCGCCGGACGCCTTTTTGATGATGGCGTCGATGGAGAAATTCTTGTAGAGCGTGACGCCGCCGACGTCACTGGCGGCATCCTCGGTGGCCCTGAGTTGATCGTCGGTAGCCTCGAAGGAGGTGGTCACGCGGCCGTCCTCAATCGTGTACGCATCGCGCATGTCGTCGATAAGGCAACCGATGGAGTGGGCCGCGAGCAAAAAGCCCGAGGTGAGAGCGATGCTTCCGCACATAAGCAAAAAGATGCCCAGGTACTTGCCGATATTGCGGCGCAGCTCGCGCGGGAGACGTTTTGCGAGAGGCGTCATGGCGCCGCCTACCAATCGAGCTCGGCGGCCGCGACGGGCGACTCGTTGAGCTCATCCTCGACGATGCGTCCGTCGCGCAGGCGCAGCACGCGGTTGGCCATGCGGGCGATGGCGGCGTTGTGCGTGACGATGATGATGGTGCAGCCGTAGGTGCGGTTGACATCCTCCATGAGCTGCAAGATTTCCTTGGACGTCTTATAGTCGAGCGCGCCCGTGGGCTCGTCGCACAGCAGCAGGCCCGGGTTTTTGACGAGTGCGCGGCCGATGGCACAGCGCTGCTGCTGGCCGCCCGAGACCTGGCGCGGGAACTTGTTGCGGTGCTCGTAAAGGCCCAGCGAACGCAGGAGATCGTCGACATTGAGCGGGTTTTTGGACAGGTGCGCCGTGACCTCGATGTTCTCCTTGATGGTGAGATCGGGCACCAGGTTGTAGAACTGGAAGACAAAGCCCAGCTCACGGCGGCGATACTCGCCCAGGTCGGTAGGCTTGAGCACCGTGAGGTCGCAGCCGTCCACCAGAATAGAGCCGGCGTCGGCATCCTCCAGGCCGCCGATCAGGTTGAGAAAGGTCGACTTGCCCGAGCCCGAGGGACCCAGCATGACGCAGATCTCGCCGCGGTTGATGGACGTGTCGATGCCATCGAGTACCGTCAGGCGCGCATCACCGTCGCCGTAGTGCTTTTTGAGCCCTTTGACCTGGACATAGGCTTTCTGCGTTGCCATGGCATCCCCCATTGTTAGCCTCGTACTACTTTATGAGCGTAATAGTAAACCATGGCGAACTATTTTGGAGCGAGGCCTAGGATTTATTTCAGACTAGGCGCGGGATTTGGCGCGTGAGAGGGCCAGGCCTACGGCGGCAATGGCGGCGGCGAAGAGCACGGTGACGCCCAGGTCGCAGGCGATGTCGCCCAACACGGCAGACGTCAGGTCCGAAGCAAGCGCCTTGCCGATCGCGTCGTTCACCCAATACGTCGGCACAAAGTGCGCCACCGTCTGCACGGCCGAGCTCATGAGCGACAGCGGCATCCAAGCGCCGCCCAAAAACGTCATGAGCATGCCGAGCAGGTTGCCCACACCGTTGAGCAGCTCCTCACGCGCACCCAGGCTCGAAAGGGCAAAGCCAACGGCCAGAGGCGTGCACGCCAGGGCAAACGTCGCCGCCAGCGCCAGGCACACACGACCCACGCCGACCTCGGCAACCGCGCCGGCAAAGCCCACGACGCCCATCATGCTCGACACAAACCAGGTGCAGACGGTGAGCACTGCGGCAGCCGCGAACACGGCAAGCGAGCGCTGGCGCTCGGAGACCGGGCCGGCATCCATACGACGCACGCGCTCGGGCTCGTTCATGCCCGAGAACACCAACCCCACCGATACGATGACCGACGAGATAATCGCGTACGCGCCAAAGTTGAAATACGACTCGAGCGTGGCGGCAGCCGTCGAGTCGACCTTGACCTGCTCGATCTGGACCTCCGCGCGCTTTGCAGCGGCATGCTCGGCGGCCTTGGCAACGTCGCCGTTAGAAGCAGCGGGCTCAAGCGCCGCCGCAGCGCCCGCGAGCGAGATCCAGCGCGAGGCCTCGGCAGACGAAAGCGCCGCCGCCATGGTGCCGGAACCGTAGGTCACGTCGAGCTTGGGCAGGGCCTCCCCCGCGCGGGCAGCCGCAACGAGGTCGCCCTCAAACTCCTCCGGGATAAAGAACACGCAGTCGGCGCTGCCCTTGGCGCTGTTGCTCTTGGAGAGCGCGTCCGCAAGGTCGTACGTATCGTCGCCGATGCCCGTGACCAGCTCAAAACGCGAACCCAGATGCTTGGTAAGCGCACGCGAAAGGTCGCTGTCGTCGCGGTCGACCACGATCACGTTAGCATCGTAGGGCTTGTACTCGGTGAGCTGCGACGAGTTCCAGCTCACCGATGCCGCGATGAATACGCCCATGAGCGAGATGAACACCGTATAGATAAGCAGGTAGAACGGGTGCGCCAGCGCCATGCGAAGCGCGGTCTTAAAGGTGCTCATAGCGACTCCTTCCAAAGATCAGCGTAGCGGCGGCGACAAACACCAGGGCCATCAGGACGAGCGCGCCCGCGCGAACAGCGAAGGGCCCCAGGTCCTCAAAGAAATACAGGCGATTGAACATGTCGCAGATGAGCTTGACGGGGTTGAGCCAGCACTCGGCCGGGCAGGCGCGGGCGACGTCGTCGGCAAGTGCCATCGCCGGCTCGCCGTAGAGGCCGGCGAACAGGGCGCACGTGGTGGCAAAGCCCGTGAGGATGCCCGACTTGGACGCCTTTCCGCCCTTAACGGGAAGCGTGCCCACAAAGAGCCCCAGGCCCGTGGCGGCAAGCGCGGAAGCGGCACCGCCCACCAGACACAGCCCCTCGCGCCCGCCAAAGTCGACGCCAACGACTAGGCGCACGTAGCCAATCGCAACCGCCATCGAGGCAAAGGAAACCAGCCACGAGCCGACAAAGATGCCGGCCAGCGACGCCGTTTTGGAAAGGCCGCCCACGCAGCGGCGCGCGCCAAGGCCCGACAGATTGGGCTGCAGGTCGACGACGCTCAAGGCGGCAAACTCGGCAGACATCATCGCGACCAGGCCAAAGAGCGCGTAATAGTAGATGACCGTGCCATCGGGTGTGGTGCGCGTAAGGCTCACGCGGCGGGTGCCGCCCTCGAGCGACAGGGCGCGAGCAACCGCCTCCGGGTCGGCGAGCGCCGCCGGGTTGTCCTGGGCAATCTGGAACATGAGCTCGGCATTTTGCGTATACGAGCTTGCCACCGTCTCCAGAATGCTGCGATCGGTGAGCACCGACGACGCACGCGAGCCGTCGTAACTCGAAAGCAATGTGAGTTTGGGCGTGCCCACGGTATCCACCGTGTAAATGCCCGCGACTTCGCCGGCCTTGAGCGCTTTGCGCGCGGCAGCCAAGTCTTCGTACTCGCTCACATCGAGCAGCTGGTCGTCGCCTTCCTTGGCAAGCGAAGCCGCCACGTCCTTAAAGGTCGAGGCGTCCCAGGCCTCGTCCGCCACGACGGCAACCGGCACCGGGTCGATCTTGCCGTCGGAGCTCAGATTCGCAAACATAAACATGAACATCGTGGAGAGCGCGACGGGAAAGATCGCGCCCCAAACCCACGTGCTCGGCCGGCGCAGCAGCGTTTTGACCGTGATGATAATGGTGTTGAACATGGCTGCCCCCTAGTCGCGCAGCTCGCGGCCGGTGATCTCGAGGAACACGTCGTTGAGGGTCGGCGGCTCGCTCCACACGCGGCCGAGCGCCACGTCGGCGGCGCGCAGCGTGTCGAGGATGTCCACCAGGTTGTGCGGGCTCGCCTCGCAGGTGCAGACGAGCTCGCCGCCGGACAGCTCGACGCTGAGCACGTGCTCGTGGGCGCGCAGGCGCTCGACTGTGGCGGCCTCGACGGCGCCGACCTCGACAGTCACGCGCTCGCCCATCTGAATCATGCGCTTGAGCTCGTCGTTGGTGCCCTGCGCCAGCACGCGGCCGCCGTCCATGATCATGATGCGGCTGCAAATCTGCTCGACTTCCTCCATGTAATGGCTGGTATACACCACCGTGGCGCCCTCGTCGCGCAGGCGGCAGATGCCCTCCAGGATAGCGTTGCGGCTCTGTGGATCGACCGCCACCGTGGGCTCGTCAAAGAAGATGAGCTCGGGCTTGTGCGCGATGCCGCAGGCAATGTTGAGGCGACGCGCCAGGCCGGGCGAGAGCTTGCCGGGGCGAAACTTGGTAAAGTCGCCCAGCCCGACAAAGTCGATGGCCTCTTCGACCAGCGCGCGACGGCGCTTGCGGTCGTTAACGTAGAGGCTGCAGAAATAGTCGATGTTCTCGCGCACCGTAAGCTCATCGAATACCGCCACCTGCTGCGGCACCACGCCGATGCGGCGCTTGAGGTCGTAGCGGGCGGGCGTCATGGGCTCGCCGAACAGCTCGATGATGCCTTTGTCGTAGGCGAGCAGCTGCAAAATGCAGTTGATGGACGTGGTCTTGCCCGAGCCGTTGGGGCCCAGCAGGCCAAAGATCTCGCCGGGGGCGATGCTCAGGTTAAAGTGGTCGAGCGCAATAAGATCGTCGTAGCGCTTGACGAGGTTTTCGACGTGGACGATGTCTGTCATGAGGCGGCCCTTCTGTTGATTGCGGCCCGGTACGATTGCATCATCGCAGGAGCCGCCGGCGCGCGCCAGTGAGCTTTGTCACGAGTGCGAGGGAGCGGAGGCGAAACCCCCGCTCGCGCGAGCGATCGACGCCGATTTGCCGCGCGGGAGGAATGTCACAGTTGCGCAGGCGGCCCCTCCACCACGCGCGGCTTCGCGTACAATACCCGTATGAACAGGCTTTTCGACAAATCGATCGTGCTGGCGTGCTGTATTGCGGCCGCCATGGGTCTTGCTGTGGACGCTCGCCTGGTCGCGGCGTTTTGCCTTGGCGTTATTGCCACCTCGCTGGCCGAGCTCGCGCAGGGAAAACGCGCCCGGCGCGCGAGCGAGGCCGCGAGTTACGCTTACATCATCGCGGCCGTCTTCGTGCCGCCGTTTGTGCCGTTTGCGCCCCTCGCCCTCTATGACATCGCGCGGCGCGTGCGCCGTGAGCGTGCCTGGGTCGCACTGGGCATTGGCTCCGTCTTTGCTTTTGCGCTCGTCGCGGACCTTCGCGCCGGCGCGCTCACCGCCCGAACACTTCTGTTGACCGCCATCCTTTCGGTTGCCGCCACCTTGTTATCGCTACGTACCGCCCAGTTGGAGCGCGAGCAGCAGCGCATGCGCCGCACCCGCGACGAGCTGCAGGAACGAGCCCTCGCGCTCGAAGCGCGCAACCGCGATCTTGCCGACCGCCAGGACTACGAAGTCGAGCTCGCGACGCTCGCCGAACGCGCCCGCATCGCGCGCGAGATCCACGATAACGTCGGGCACCAGCTCACGCGCGCCTCGCTGCAGACCGAGGCCCTGTGCGTAGTTCACGCCGACGAGCCCGGCGTCGCCGCCGATTTCGCCGACGTCAAACGCACGGTTGACGAGGCGCTCCAGCTTGTGCGCACCAGCGTCCACGCACTCAACGACAACGCCGTCGACCTTTCCGTGCAGATCGAACGCATTGTTGAAGGCGCGCGCTCGGACGGCGGCCCGCAGATTGAGCTTGAAGTTATGACCGAACATGCACCCGCAAACGTCGCGAACTGCTTTGCGGCGGTCCTGCGCGAGGCGCTCTCCAACACCATGCGCCATGCTTGTGCTCAGACCGTCACTGTACGATGCATGGAGCATCCATCGTTTTACCAGCTCATCGTCACCGACGATGGCATGGGCGGAGTCCAAGCAAGCGGCCGCTGCGCCGCAGAGGGCATGGGGCTCGCCTCCATGCGCGAGCGCATCGAGGCGCTTGGCGGCACCTTCACCGCCGGCCCGCGTGCCAGCGCCGGCGGCTGGCGCGTGTTCGCCACCGTTCCCAAACAGCAAGGAGATGAGGACCGATGAGGCTCATCGTTGTCGACGACGACCGCTTGGTGGTCGATTCGCTCAAGATTATCCTGGGCGCCCAGCCGCAGATTGAAGTGGTGGGCACCGGCGCCAACGGCGACGATGCGGTGACGCTCTACGCCGAGCACGCACCCGATATCGCGCTTCTCGACATCCAGATGCCGGAGCGCGACGGCCTTTCGGCGGCACGCGAGATCCTCGAGCGCGACCCTGCGGCGTGCGTGGTGTTTCTGACGACATTCTCGGATGACGAGTACATTGTGTCGGCGCTCAAGCTGGGCGCCCGCGGCTATCTGATTAAAACCGATGTCGCCGCCATTCCACCGGCGTTGGCGCAGGTTATGGACGGTAAACGCGTGCTCGAAGGCAAGGCAATCGAGGATATCAACTTTGATGGGGCGGACGTCGAGGCCGGCGCGACCCGCCGGCCCGCAGCCTTTGTCAGCCTGACCGACCGCGAGTTCGAAGTCGCCGAGCTCATCGCCCGCGGCCTCGACAACAAGGAAATTGCCGCCACCGCCTACATGGGCGAAGGCACCGTACGCAACCACATCAGCTCGATTCTTGCCAAAATGGGCCTGCGCAACCGCACCCAAATCGCCATCGCCTACCTGCGAGGGTAATTACCCAGCGGCCAACCGCTCCGGCATAGCAAAATGGCTGTTATCGATTTAATGCCATTTCAAAACCATGCCGGATTACGGGGCTAAACTCAGAGCCCCATCCATACCTGCGTTTTCTGCAAGATGACGGCTCGTCTACCTGCGGTTTTATTTTCACGAATATCGGCATGGTTGGGGACTCGTGATTCAGCCCCGTAAACCGGCATAGTTTTGTTCAGGCGACCCCGCACGAGTGCCTCCGCCAGCCTCGCGGGACCAAAATAATCCGTTTTCCTTCGCCCCCAAGGAATCAGCCGGAACCGCTCGCCACGAAACCGGCCCATCTACTACGTTTGACTCAATACCCCCGACCATACCCCCGTTTTGCAGAAAACCGCAGGCGTTCTACCTGCGGTTTTGTTTTCGCGCTTTTTGGCATGGTTGGGGGTAAGGGGCTAAACGTAGTAGATGGGCCGGTTTCGTGGCAGGCCCTTCTCGCCTACGCACAAAAGCGCCGCCACGGAGGAGGGAGATACCTCCGTGGCGGCTGGGGCTGGGGGTGGGGCTATGCTCCTGTCTCTTATACACATCTCCGAGCCCACGAGACCGGAGCCTATCTCG
>URBB01000026.1 GCA_900545835.1 uncultured Collinsella sp.
GAGATCATCTACGGCCGCGGCGGCTCTGACCAGGAGGGCGGCATGGCTTCCGCTACCTACGCTGCCAAGATGATGAAGGACATGGGCCTCATCCCCGAGGGTTACAAGATCATGGTCGTCGGCACCGTCCAGGAAGAGGACTGCGACGGCATGTGCTGGCAGTACATCTACAACAAGGACGGCATTAAGCCCGAGTTCGTCATTTCCACCGAGCCCACCGACGGCGGCATCTATCGCGGTCACCGCGGCCGCATGGAGATCCGTGTCGACGTTCACGGCACCTCCTGCCACGGCTCCGCTCCCGACCGCGGCGACAACGCCATCTACAAGATGGCCGACATCATCGCCGACGTCCGCGCCCTCAACAACAACGGCTGCGACGAGTCGACCGACATCAAGGGTCTCGTCAAGATGCTCGACCCCAAGTACAACCCCGAGCACTTCGAGGATGCCCGCTTCCTGGGCCGCGGCACCTGCACCGTCAGCCAGATCTTCTACACCAGCCCCAGCCGCTGCGCTGTCGCTGACTCCTGCGCCATCTCCATCGACCGTCGCATGACCGCCGGTGAGACCTGGGAGTCCTGCCTGGACGAGATCCGCAACCTGCCGGCCGCCAAGAAGTACGGCGACGACGTGAAGGTCTCCATGTACATGTACGACCGTCCGTCCTGGACCGGCGAGGTCTACGAGACCGAGGCTTACTTCCCCACGTGGATCAACAAGGAGACCGCTCCGCACGTCAAGGCTCTCGTCGACGCCCACAAGGCCATGTTCGGTGACGAGCGCATCGGCTGCGAGCCCAGCATGGACAAGCGCACCGGTCGCCCGCTGTGCGACAAGTGGACCTTCTCCACGAACTGCGTCTCCATCCAGGGCCGCTACGGCATCCCCTGCGTGGGCTTTGGCCCGGGTGCCGAGTCTCAGGCTCACGCTCCCAACGAGGTCACCTACAAGGACGACCTGGTCACCGCTGCCGCCATGTATGTGGCTGCCCTGAACCTCTACGATCCGAGCCAGGCCGATGGCGACGCCACCGTGTTCCGCGCCGGTCTGACCAACAACAAGATCGACTAGTCCCATTCCTCGATTTTGTTGAGCCGGGGACAGTTTATGCCCCCGGCGCCTCCTGTTGACTTGGGGCCCGCGGTCGTTATCTCCCATGCTTCCTCAACGGTAGCGGGTCCTCGTCATAGCGCTCTGCATGTTCTAGCCACACGCGCATGCCGGAGCACATCTACTCATTGCGATCGTTTCACCTTTAGAAAGGACATTTACATGGACGCCAAGTTTACCGAGCTCGTCGAGCAGCTGAACGGCCTCGATTTTAAGGGTATGTACGGCAGCGACTTCCTGCACACCTGGGATAAGACCACCGATGAGCTCAAGGCTCTCTACATCGTCGCCGACGCCCTGCGCGAGCTGCGCGAGAACAACGTCTCGTCCAAGATCTTCGACTCGGGCCTGGCCGTCTCCCTGTTCCGCGATAACTCCACCCGTACGCGCTTCTCCTTCTCTAAGGCCGCCAACCTGCTCGGCCTTGAGCTGCAGGACCTGGACGAGAAGAAGTCCCAGATCGCTCACGGCGAGACCGTCCGCGAGACCGCTACCATGATCTCCTTCATGGCCGACGTCATCGGCATCCGCGACGACATGTACATCGGCAAGGGCGACGCCTACATGGCCGAGGTCTCCGAGTCCGTGCAGCAGGCTTACGAGGACGGCGTTCTGGATCACCGTCCCACGCTCATCTCCCTGCAGTCCGATTCCGACCACCCCACGCAGTCCTCTGCCGACATGCTCTACCTCATCAACGAGTTTGGCGGTCTTGAGAACCTCAAGGGCAAGAAGGTTGCCGTCACCTGGGCCTACTCGCCCTCTTACGGCAAGCCGCTGTCCTGCCCGCAGTCGCTGATCAGCCTGCTGCCCCGCTTTGGCATGGACGTCACCCTGGCTCACCCCGAGGGCTACGACCTCATGCCCGAGGTCGTCGAGCGCGCCAAGGGCTACGCCGCCGAGTCCGGCACCACCTTTAAGCAGGTCAACACCATGGCCGAGGCCTTCGAGGGCGCCGACATCGTGATCCCCAAGAGCTGGGCTCCGTTTGCCGCCATGGAGAAGCGTACCAACCTGTACGCCGAGGGCGACGACGCCGGCATCGCTGCGCTCGAGAAGGAGCTGCTCGCTCAGAACGCTACGCATCAGGATTGGTGCTCCACGACCGAGCTCATGGAGAAGACTGCCAACGGCCAGGATACCATCTTTATGCACCCGCTGCCCGCCGACATCTCCGGTGTCTCTTGCGAGCACGGCGAGGTTAACGCCGACGTCTTCGACATGCACCGCGTGGGCATGTACAAGGAGGCCAGCTACAAGCCGTATGCCATCGCAGCCATGATGTTCCTGCAGAAGGTTGCCGATCCCGCCGCTACCCTCAAGGCCCTCGACGAGCGCAACACCGCCCGTTGGCTCCAGGCCTAAAGCCGGGCTGAGGTAAGCCATGTAAAGGGGGCGCTCTGCCAACCGGCGGGGTGCCCCTTTTTTGCATCGCGGGCGTGCGGGATAAGCGCTTTCGATGTGGATGCCCGCGGCGCGAGTTATGGGTACGATGGTTTCAGGGGAGGTATCACCATGAAACTTGGATGCGTCATTATGGCTTCGGGCGAGGGCAAGCGGTTTGGCTCTAACAAGATGCTTGCCGATATCTATGGCGAGCCGCTGATTGCCCGGACCATCGATTCGGTTCCCCGGGGCTTTGACGTCGTGGTTTCGACGCGTTGGCCCGAGGTCGCCCAGATTTGCGAGGACAAGCATTGCCCGTGCGTGCTGCACGATGGCGAGCTGCGCAGCGAAAGCGTCCGTGCGGGCCTTTCGTGGGGAGTCGAACGCAACTGGAAAGGTTGCCTCTTTTTGCCGGGCGACCAGCCGCTCGTGAGTTCGGATTCTTTTGAGGCTATGGTTCGTGCATTTGACGAGTGTGGCCGCAAGCATCCGGTGCGTCTTGCGTGCAACGGTGAGCCTTCGAGCCCGGTGCTCTTTCCGGCGGAACTGTTCGATGCGCTCATACGTCTTGAGGGCAAGGACGGCGGCGGTTCGATCCTCAAGGACCGTACCGACGTGGTGCTGGTCGAGGCGCGTGCCTACGAGCTGTGGGACGTCGATACCGCCAAGGGACAGCAACGCATAACGGAGCATATCGCCGCCTGCTCGTATTTTGATCGCGTGGCCAACTGCATCAATCAATAAGGAGCAATTATGATCATCATCAAAAACGGCGCGCTCGTGACGCCCCAGGGGCTTCGCCGCGCCGATCTTGCCATGGAGGGCGATAAGATTGTGCGGATTGCCGCGGCAATCGAGCCGGGCGAGGGCGATACCGTCCAGGACGCCACCGACTGTTGGGTGTTCCCCGGCTTTATCGACGGCCACACGCACATGCAGTGCTGGACTGGCATGGATTGGACGGCCGATAGCTTTGAGACCGGTACGCGTGCGGCTGCCTGCGGCGGTACGACGACCATCGTGGACTACGCGACGGCCGATCGCGGCGTGACCATGCCCGATGCCTTGGCCGAGTGGCATCGCCGCGCCGACGGAACCTGCACGGCCAACTACGCGTTTCATATGGCACTCGCCGAGTGGAATGAATGCAACCGCGCCGATCTTTCGGCCATGCGCGAGGCGGGCGTATCGTCGTTTAAGACCTACTTTGCCTACGATCATTTGCGCCTGGACGATGCCGAGACGCTCGAGGTGCTCGAGGAGCTCAAGCGTATTGGCGGCATACTGTGCGTGCATTGCGAGAACGGTACGCTGGTGAATGAGCTGCAGAAGCGCGTGTACGAGCAGGGGATTCATGGGCCCGAGGGGCATGCGCTCAGCCGCCCGGACGTGTGTGAGGCCGAAGCCGTGAGCCGCCTGCTGTATTTGGCACACTTGGCCGGGGACGCTCCGGTCAACGTGGTGCACCTTTCGACCAAGCTGGGGCTCGAGGCTATTCGCGCTGCCAAAGCGCGCGGGCAGAAGAACATCTATGTCGAGACATGCCCTCAGTATCTGATGCTCGATGATACCTGCTATCTGGAGCAGGGAGAGGACGGCTTTGCCGGCGCCAAGTATGTGATGAGTCCGCCGCTGCGCCATGCCGGTGACCGTGCCGCGTTGCGCGAGGCGCTTGTGGCCGGCGAGATCGATACGATTGCAACCGACCACTGCAGCTTTAACCTGCACGGGCAAAAGGACCGCGGGCGCGACGATTTCCGCGCGATTCCCAACGGCGGGCCCGGTGTGGAGCATCGCCCCGTCGCGATCGCTACGAGCTTTGAGGGACAGCTGGGTCCCGAGGATTTGTGCCGCCTGATGAGCGAGAACCCGGCGCGCGTGTTTGGCATGTATCCGCGCAAGGGCTGTCTTGCCGAGGGTGCCGATGCCGATGTGTGCGTGTGGGATCCCAAGGCGCGCTGGACGATCAGTGCCGCGACGCAGCATCAGGCTGTGGACTACACGCCGCTCGAGGGCTTTGAGGCGCATGGCCGCGCCAAGGCCGTGTTTGTGAACGGCGTGCTGGCGGCACGCGACGGCGAGCCCACCGGAGCTCAGCCCGGCCGCTACGTCCCCCGCTAGCAGCAAAGATGCCGTGTCCCCTCCGCAGTTGCGGTGAAATACGGACTGTTTGCGGCCGTCATACGGCCAAACAGTCCGTATTTCACCGCAACTGACGAGATGGGGCCGGCTACTTGAGGCTGGTGGCGATGAGGGGGCGGCCGAGGGCTGCCTCGAAGCGATCTGCCATCGTGGGGTCGCTGAGCGTGTCGACTTGGTTGAGCATGATGCGGGCATTGTTGAGGTTCAGCATCCGCAGCTCGGCATTGAGCACCTGGGCGACGCGCTCTGGGGTGGCAGTGTCGGTGAGCTCGCAGCCGCAACGCACGCAAAAGAGCTCGGGGCGGTGGACAACCTCGGCGACGGGTTTGCCCAGTCCCGAGGCGCCGACGACCCAGACAACGTTTGCCGTGGCGGCGGGAATTACCGGCTCCCAGGCGGCATGCGCCTTGAGCGGGAGTCGCTTGCTACCGTCTGCCTCGGCCAACACATAGTCAAAGCGCTGTGCCAGCTCGCCGAGTGGCTCGGCGGGGGCGGAGAGCTTGCCTGTCTCCGGGTCCAAGATGCCTGCCTGGCAGATGCCTCCGCGTGCAAGCCCCGCGCAGGCCTCGCAGGTGCAGCCTGGGGCGTGTGGGGCACCTGGCTTCCAAGGCGCGGCGTCCAGGCGACGATTCGACCCGTCCCATGGCACGCCGGCAACGGGAAGCATATGCGTGGTGGCGCAGAGGAGCACGCGGCCGCCAGCGCGCATGAGCTCAAGACCCAGCGTTTTGAGCAACGTCGACTTGCCGCCGCTGCCGATAATCGCGGTAATGCCCGGCTCGATCCTGAGCGCCGAGGCAAGATTGCCGCTAACCGTTTCCATCTGTTCACCGCCGTATAATACTGTGATAATAAATAATCATCAGAGTAGCGGTCGAACCGCTTTTGCTCTGCTCAAACCGTAGCACAGGGAGGTGCCCCGGGAATGCTCGTTTATGTTCGCGGCGCCGGCGATATCGCCACGGGTGTCGCCGCTCGCTTGGTGCGCGCCGGCGTGTCGGTCGTTATGGCCGATATCGCGGTTCCCACGTGCATCCGTCGCACAATCAGTTTTTGCGAGGCTATTCGCCTGGGCGAGGTCCAGGTCGAGGGCATTCGCGCTCGCTTGGCGCAGACGCCGGCAGAGGCGCTCGAGATTACCCAAGCGGGGGATGTTGCCGTCGTGGTGGACCCTCAGGCCAAGATGCTCGATGAGCTTAAACCCGCGGCTGTGGTCGACGCGATTCTGGCCAAGCGCAACCTGGGCACCACGCGCGACATGGCGCCTACCGTCATCGCCGTGGGGCCGGGCTTTACCGCGCCGGTCGATTGCGACGCCGTGGTCGAGACCATGCGCGGGCATTTCCTGGGCCGTGTCATTACCCAAGGTTCACCCCAGCCCAACACGGGCGTGCCGGGCATTATCGCTGGCTATGGCAAAGAGCGTGTTATCCACAGCCCCGCCGCCGGCGTGTTTCGGTCCGACCGCGCAATCGGCGACATCGTGCGCGCCGGAGACGTGATTGGTTACGCGGGCGATACGCCCATGCGCACGCAGATCGATGGCTGTCTGCGCGGGCTTTTGGCGAACGGCGTGCAGGTGACCGAGGGCTTTAAATGCGCCGATGTCGATCCGCGCGGCGATGCCAGCTATATCAACTACATTTCGGACAAGGCGACGTCGGTCGGCGGCGGCGTGCTCGAGGCACTCGCTATGCTCACCGATATCTTTAGAGGATAGAAGGCGGCAATGGAAAAGCTCGATGTTGTGAATGCGGCGCTTGCCGCCCTGCGTGCTGGCGAGACGTGCGAGCTCGTGGTCGTGGCCGGCACGGCGGGGTCGTCGCCGCGCGGCGTGGGCGCCTGGATGGCCGTCTTTGCCGACGGCAGCCAGGCGGGCACTATCGGCGGCGGCAAGATTGAGCTCTTTGCGCTGGATGAGGCGCGCGAACTCCTGAGCGCGGGACAGTCGCGTCTGGTCCGCTACACCATGGGCGGCGAGAACTCCGATACCGGCATGATCTGCGGCGGAGCCATTTGCCTGTGCTATCTGCATCTGGATGCGACCCAGGCACCGTTGTTCCAGGAAATTGCCGACGTCTTGGTCTATCGGCGCATCGGCGACTTCGTCATCGACTTTGAGCCGTTTATCGCGAGCGCGCTCGAGGGCGATGTGGCCGAGTACCATGGCGAGGCATCGCGCCATACCATTGCGGGCTGCCCCGGGCTTTCACTGGTGGAGGAGGGGAGTAACGTCACCTACACCAACGCTGCCTCTGAGATTCCCGCGGCGCACATCGAGACGCTCTGCCCCGAGGGCCTGACCTACATCTTTGGCTGCGGACACGTGGGCGCCGCGACGGCGCGCGTGCTCACGGCGGCGGGCTTTGCCGTCGTGGCCTGCGATGACCGCCCCGGCACGTTGACGCCCGAATGGGTGCCCGGTGTCTACGATCGTCGCCTGGTCGATTACAAGAACCTGAGCGAGCTGTGTCCCATCGGTCCGCGCGACTTGCTGGTCGTCGCCACGGCGGGTCACAAGTCCGATATCGACGTGGTGATTCAGGCCATGCGTGCCAAGCCTGCCTATCTGGGCTGTCTGGGTTCGCGCCGCAAGACGGCCTTTGTGCGTGCCCGCCTGGAGCAGGAAGGTTTTACGCAGGACCAGATCGACGAGCTGCACCTTCCGATCGGCGTTGCCATCGAGGCCGAGGACCCCAAGGAGATCGCTATCTCCATCGCCGCCGAGATGATCCACCTGCGCCGCACCAAGCTCGTCCCCCGCAAGCGCTAATCGCATCCCCACCAATAAGTTGCGGTGAAATACGGATTGTTTAAGCCTGTTAGGCCGCCCAACAGTCCCTATTTCACCGCAACTGCTTGTTGGGACCCATTTGTGCGGGGGAGTTGTGGAGTTGTGCAGGCAGACGAGGTTTTTCTGGAAATACGCTTCCGATGCGCGTATAGTACCGATTGTTTTGTCGGCTCCTGCTGCGTCGAGTCCAAACCGCAAAATGCCATGAGCGGCGCGGATGCAGCCAGGAGGCACGAGGACAACCCATCGTGGCCACGCCCCGTGCTTAAAACCCCAAGAAGGAGTGAACAATGGCAGAAGAGAAGTATGTGCCGCGTCTGAAGACCAAGTACAACAACGAGGTCAAGCAGCAGCTTCAGGACAAGTTCCAGTACGAGAACGTCATGATGATCCCCAAGTTTGAGAAGATCGTCGTGAACATGGGTGTCGGCGAGGCCGCTACCGATTCCAAGGCCATCGACGGTGCCGTGCGCGACCTGCGCGCCATCACCGGACAGCAGCCGATGATCACCCGTGCCCGTAAGTCCATCGCTACCTTCCGCCTGCGCGCTGGTATGCCGATCGGCTGCAAGGTTACCCTGCGTGGCGACCGTATGTGGGAGTTCTTCGATCGTCTGACCTCCGTCGCGATCCCCCGTATCCGCGACTTCCGCGGCATTTCCGCCAAGAGCTTCGACGGCCGTGGTAACTTCTCCATGGGCGTCACCGAGCAGCTCATCTTCCCCGAGATCGACTTCGATTCCGTCGATCACCAGCGTGGTATGGACATCACTTTCGTGACCACCGCCAACACCGATGAGGAGGCCAAGGCCCTTCTGGACGCCTTCGGTTTCCCGTTCAAGAAATAGGTTCACCTGCCCTATAAGCGCCGTTCCCACAAGGGGGCGGCGCTTGGGGCGAACAATACTCTATGTGAGGAGGATATAAGTGGCTAAGACATCGATGATCGTCAAGTGCAATCGCAAGCAGAAGTTCTCTACTCGTGAGTACACGCGCTGCCAGCGCTGCGGCCGTCCGCACTCTGTGTACCGCAAGTTCGGCCTGTGCCGTGTCTGCTTCCGCGAGCTTGCACTCAAGGGCGAGCTTCCCGGCGTTAAGAAGGCCAGCTGGTAAGTCACTACCAGCGTTTCAAGCATCAGTTTGGAACAGGGAAAACGCGCTAGTTAGGCTTTGCCGTTAAGGGCGGCGAAGAACCAAGAGCACGTGTTCATCAAGAACGAAGGAGAATCTGTATGAACCTTACAGACCCGATCGCAGATATGCTTACGCGCATCCGTAACGCTAACTCTGTGAACAAGGCCACGGTCTCCATGCCGAGCAGCAAGAAGCTCGTCGAGATCGCTCGTGTTCTGCACGAGGAGGGCTACATCGAGGGCTACGATGTCGAGGACACCGTTCCCCAGAAGACTCTGCACATCACGCTTAAGTATGGTCCCAAGAAGGCTAAGGTCATCAACGGCATCCGCCGCATTTCCAAGCCGGGCCTGCGTAAGTACACCGGCGTTGCCGACATGCCCCGCGTCCGCGGTGGCCTTGGTACCGCCATTATTTCCACCAGCCATGGCGTCATGACCGACCGCGATGCTCGCAAGCACAACGTCGGCGGCGAGATCATCGCTTACGTCTGGTAATTCGCTCGGTAGGTAGAAGGAAAGGAGATCACCGTGTCTCGTATCGGTAATAAGCCTGTCCAGATTCCCGCCGGAGTCGAAGTGGCAGTCAACGGCAACAACGTTGTCGTCAAGGGCCCCAAGGGCCAGCTCGAGCTCGATGTCTTTGAGAAGCTCGCTATCAACGTCGAGGACAACGTCCTCACCGTTTCCCGTCCCGACGACGAGCGTGAGACCCGTGCCCGCCACGGCCTCACCCGCGCCCTCATCCACAACATGGTTGTTGGCGTTTCCGAGGGCTTCGAGAAGAAGCTCGAGCTCGCCGGCGTCGGTTACCGCGTGCAGCAGAAGGGCAAGAACCTCGAGTTCTCCCTGGGCTTCTCGCACCCCGTGATCGTCGAGGCTCCCGAGGGCATCACCTTCGAGGTTCCCGACAACACCCACGTGAACGTCAAGGGTATCAACAAGCAGCAGGTCGGTCAGATCGCCGCTGAGATCCGCGGCCATCGTCCTCCCGAGCCTTACAAGGGCAAGGGTATCCACTACGTTGGCGAGCACATCCGCCGCAAGCTGGGTAAGGCCGCCAAGTAGTCGTAACCGACTCACTCGCATAAGACCAGCACCCCGTCAGGTGCTGGCAAGATCAACCTTTTTAGGAGTTTACGTATGAACAAGCATAAGGCGAAGCTGGAAGGCCTCAAGCGTCGTCAGCGTCGTGTTCGCGGCAAGGTCTCGGGTACCTCCGAGCGTCCGCGTCTTCGCGTGACCCGTACTAACGCCAACATCTATGCCCAGATCATCGACGACAGCAAGGGCTCCAGCCTGACGCTCGTCTCTGCCTCGACCCTCGAGGCCGAGTTCAAGGGCACCCACACCTCGAACAAGGAGGCTGCGGAGAAGGTCGGTCAGCTCGTTGGCAAGCGCGCCATCGAAGCCGGCATCACCAAGGTCGCCTTCGATCGCGGTGGCCGTATCTACCATGGCCGCGTCAAGGCCCTCGCCGACGGTGCTCGTGCCGCCGGTCTCGAGTTCTAGGAGGTATGTAGCACATGGCTCGTAATCAGAAGCAGCAGCGCGAGGCCTCCGAGTTCGAGGAGCGCGTCGTTTACATCAACCGCGTGTCGAAGACCGTCAAGGGTGGTCGTCGCATGAGCCTCGTCGCTCTCGTCGTCGTTGGCGACGGCAAGGGCAACGTCGGCGTTGGCATGGGCAAGTCCGCTGAGGTGCCCATGGCCATCTCCAAGGCGTCTCTCGATGCCAAGAAGAACATGTTCCACGTGCCGGTGACCGAGCAGGGCACCATCCCGCACGAGGTTCTCGGCCACTTTGGTGCCGGCCGCATCATCATCAAGCCCGCTGTCGAGGGTACCGGCGTTATCGCCGGCGGCGCTGTGCGTCCCCTCTTTGAGCTTGCTGGCATCAAGAACGTCCTGTCCAAGTCCCTCGGTACCGACAACGGCCTCAACATCATCAAGGCTGCCGTCGAGGGCCTCAAGGAGCTCTCCAGCCCTGAGGACGTCGCGGCTCGCCGTGGCCTGACGGTCTCCGAGATGTTCGTCGGTAAGGAGAACTAAGCATGGCTGACACCATCAAGATCAAGCAGGTCCGCAGCACCAATGGTTGCAAGCAGGACCAGGTCCGTACTGTCCGTGCCCTCGGTCTCCACAGGATCCGCGAGGTTCGCGAGATTGCTGACAACGAGTCCGTCCGCGGCATGATCTTCAAGGTCAAGCACCTTGTCGAGATTGTAGAGGAGTAGCAAATGCAGCTTCACGATCTTACTCCCGCGCCCGGTTCCACCAAGAACCGTAAGCGCGTCGGCCGTGGCAATTCTTCGGGTCACGGCACCACTTCTGGCCGCGGCCAGAAGGGCCAGGGTTCCCGCTCTGGCGGCACCAAGGGTGCCGGCTTCGAGGGTGGCCAGACTCCGCTGGCTATGCGCCTGCCCAAGCTTCCGGGCTTCCGCAACCCCCGTCGTATCGAGTACACCGCCGTTAACGTTGAGCGTCTCGAGCGTAAGTTCGAGGACGGCGCTGTGATCGACGGTGCCGCTCTTAAGGCCGCTCGCATCACCAAGAGCGAGTTCGAGCCCGTCAAGGTGCTCGGCAATGGTGAGCTCACCAAGAAGTTCACGGTCAAGGTCGACAAGGTCAGCGCTTCTGCGCAGGCCAAGATCGAGGCCGCCGGCGGAAAGGTCGAGCTGCCGTGCTAAATGGTCTTAAGAATGCTTTCCGCATCAAAGAATTGCGCGAAAAGATTCTTTTTACCATAGCTATGCTCGTCGTGTACCGCATTGGTGCGCACGTTCCTGTGCCCGGCATTCCCTTCCAGGGGATGCTGGGCCTTTTCTCGACCGATAACAATTCGGTCGCCGCAGGTGCTATGGCCCTCCTGAATCTTTTCTCTGGCGGCGCGTTGAGCTATGTGTCGGTGTTTTCGCTGGGCATCATGCCTTACATCACCAGCTCGATCATCCTCCAGATGCTCCAGGCCGTTGTGCCTTCCCTGCATGAGCTTGCCCGCGAGGGCGAGGTCGGTCAGACCAAGATCACGCAGTATTCGCGTTACCTCACCCTGGCTCTGGCAATCCTCAACTCCGTGGGTTACCTCTTCCTCTTTAAGAGCTTCGGCATCAGCTTCAATGGCGCCGGCGCTCCCGAGATCATCTTCGACCTCATGATCGTCGGCACGCTCACTGCGGGCGCCATGCTGATCATGTGGATTGGTGAGCTCATCACCCAGCGCGGTATCGGCAATGGCATGTCGCTGATCATCTTTGCGAACATCATGGCCGGCCTGCCGCAGGCTATCTTCTCCAGCACCGAGGGCAATGCCGGTGGCATCATCACCATGGTGATCATCTGTGCCATCATCCTGCTGGTTATCCCGCTGATTGTTTTCCTTGAGCGCGGCCAGCGCCGCATCCCGGTCTCCTACGCCAAACGCGTCGTGGGCCGTCGCATGATGGGTGGCCAGACCACCTACCTGCCCATCAAGGTCAACACCGCGGGTGTCGTGCCAATCATCTTCGCTTCGGCGCTGCTGTACTTCCCCGCTCAGATTGCCGTGTTCTTCCCCGGCATCGGCTGGATTCAGGCAGTTGCCTCCGCGCTTTCGACCGGTTGGCTCAACTGGGTGCTTAACGTTGTCCTCATCGTGTTCTTCGCGTACTTCTACACCTCCATGGTGTTCAACCCCGATGACACGGCCGATAACCTTAAGAAGCAGGGCGGCTTTATTCCGGGCGTGCGTCCGGGTAGGGCTACCGCGGCCTACATCAAGAACGCGCTCAACAAGATCACGCTTCCTAGCGCTGTCTTTTTGGCGCTCATCGCCATCGTGCCTTCGATCATCTTCTCCTTCACGGGTAACCATCTGATCCAGGCATTTGGCGGCACGTCCATCCTCATCATGGTCGGCGTCGTGCTCGACACGGTCGATAAGCTCGAAGGCCAGATCAAGATGTATGATTACGATGGATTCTTTAAATAGGCTAGAGGAGGATTGCTCATGAACCTCGTATTGCTCGGAGCTCCGGGTGCCGGTAAGGGCACCGTCGCACAGGAGCTCGTCGCCGAGTTTGGCGTCGCCCATATTTCCACGGGCGACCTGCTGCGTGCTGCCGTCAAGGGTGGCACCGAGCTTGGTATTCAGGCTAAGAAGTACATGGACGCTGGCGAGCTCGTTCCCGACCAGCTCGTGATCGACCTTGTCAAGGAGCGCCTTGCCGCCGATGACGCCCAGCAGGGCTTCATCCTCGACGGCTTCCCGCGCAACACCGCCCAGGCTGTGACGCTCGATTCCGAGCTCTCCGCCATGGGTCGCGAGATCGATTGCGCCCTTCTGGTCGATGTGGCCCCCGAGGTCATTATCGATCGTCTGTCTTCGCGTCGCACCTGCCGCGCCTGCGGTTACACCGGCACTGCTGCCGATGCCACCTGCCCCAAGTGCGGTGGCGAGATGTATCAGCGCGACGACGACAAGCCCGAGACCATCAAGAACCGTCTCGACGTCTACGAGAAGTCCACGAGCCCGCTCGTCGACTACTATCGTGGCCAGGGTCTGCTCAAGTCGGTCAACGGTGACCAGGCTCGCGAGACCGTGTACGGGGATGTCAAAGAGGCTCTCGGTCTATGATCAAGATTAAGTCTGCAACGCAAATCGAGCAGATGAAGAAGGCAGGAGCGCTATCTAAGATGGCGCTCCGCCACGTTGGAGCCATGGTGCGCCCCGGCGTTTCGACTTTTGAGCTCGATCAGCTCGCGGAGCAGATTATCCGCATGCATGGCGGCACCCCTGCCTTTAAGGGTTACGGCGGGTTCCCGGGGACCATTTGCGCATCGATCAACGATGCCGTGGTCCACGGTATTCCCAACCCTGACATGATCCTGCGCGATGGCGATATCATCTCCATCGATACGGGGGCCGTTGTCGACGGTTGGGTCGGCGATAACGCATGGACGTTTTTCGTCGGCACCCCCACGCCCGAAGCCAAGGTTTTGTGTGAGGTCACGCGCGATTGCCTTAAGGCTGCCATCGAGCAGGCTGTTCCCGGTAACCATATCGGGGACGTCGGTTATGCCGTTCAGTCCCTCGCCGAGTCTCACGGTTACGGCGTGCTTCGTGATTATGTTGGCCATGGCATTGGCCGCGTGATGCACGAGGACCCCAACGTTCCTAACTATGGAAAGAAGGGGAGGGGCGTTCGCCTCCAGGCCGGCATGGTCATTGCCATCGAGCCGATGGTTACGATGGGTTCCAACCATGTAAGCACGGGCTCCGACGGTTGGATTGTTACGACCAACGACCACCTGCCCGCCGCGCACTATGAGAACACCGTCGCCATTACCAATGACGGTCCGGTGATTCTCACCACGGATGCCCAAGGTGCTTGGTGTTCGCTCCAAGGCGGAGAAATGTAACAAGTTCCACTTAGTTGTGGAGCCATTACGAAGTTATTACGATGCGTGCATACGTGTTGTAGAATACTCAATCGCTGTCGTTTTCTAGAGAAAGATGATTGCTTGTGAAGAAGGAAGACGCAATTGAGCTCGAGGGTACGGTAAAAGAGCCGCTGCCCAACGCCATGTTTAAGGTTGAGCTCGAGAACGGTCATTCGGTTCTGTGCAACATTTCTGGCAAGATCCGAATGAATTACATCCGCATTCTCCCCGGTGACAGGGTTGTCGTGGAGCTTTCCCCGTACGACCTGACCCGCGGCCGCATCACCTATCGCTATAAATAGCGGCACGCATACACGCACTCCATTTCCGGCTGCAGGCTTAGCTCAACCTACGGTCGGATTGTGTGTGAAGACCAGCCATAGTTTTAAACGCCTGCGGCTGGGCGAGTAGATAGTAGGGAAGTAGTTTGAGCGCTACCGAAAGGAAGAACGATGAAGGTACGTCCTTCGGTCAAGAAGATGTGCGATAAGTGCAAAATCATTAGGCGCCATGGCAAGGTCCTCGTCATTTGCGAGAACCCCCGTCATAAGCAGCGTCAGGGTTAAGAGAGGAGACTACGTTGGCCCGTATTAATGGTGTCGACCTCCCGCGTGAGAAGCGCGTTGAGATCGGTCTGACCTACATTTACGGCATCGGCCGCACCACTGCGACGAAGATCTGCGTCGAGTGCAACGTTAACGTGGATACGCGCGTTAAGGACCTCACCGAGGATGAGGTTAACGCCATCCGCGATTATATCGATAAGAACCAGATCATGGTTGAGGGCGACCTCCGCCGTGAGCGCAACCAGAACGTCAAGCGCCTTATGGACATCGGCTGCAACCGCGGCCTTCGTCACCGCAAGGGCCTCCCGGTCCGCGGCCAGCGCACCCACACTAACGCTCGTACCCGCAAGGGCCCGAAGCGTCAGATCGGTGCTAAGAAGAAGAAATAAGGAGCGCTAGATAGATGGCTACTGCTAAGAAGAACGTTCGCGCTGCCCGTCTGAAGCGCGCGGACCGTAAGAACATTTCCGTGGGCCAGGCTCACATTCGTTCTACGTTCAACAACACGATCGTTTCGATCACCGATCCCCAGGGCAACGTCATTTCCTGGAAGTCGGCTGGCCAGGTGGGCTTCAAGGGCTCCCGTAAGTCCACGCCGTTCGCTGCCCAGATGGCTGCCGAGGCTGCTGCCAAGCAGGCCATGGAGCACGGTATGAAGAAGGTTTCCGTCTTCGTCAAGGGCCCCGGCTCCGGTCGTGAGACCGCCATCCGCTCCCTCCAGGCTGCTGGCCTCGAGGTCTCGAGCATCCAGGACAAGACCCCCATTCCGCACAACGGCTGCCGCCCCAAGAAGCGTCGCCGCGTGTAACTGAAAGGATCGTATCAATATGGCAATCGACAGGACTCCTGTTCTTAAGCGCTGCCGTCAGCTCGGGATCGATCCCGCTGAGCTCGGTTACAGCAGCAAGAAGGAATCTATCCGTCAGCCCAAGCGCCGTCGCAAGGAATCTGAGTACGGCATGCAGCTGCGCGAGAAGCAGAAGGTCAAGTTCATCTATGGCGTTCTGGAGAAGCAGTTCCACGGCTACTTCAACAAGGCCCGCAAGATGAACGGCGTCACCGGTGAGAACCTCATGATCATCCTTGAGTCTCGCCTCGACAACGTCGTCTTCCGTCTTGGCTTCGCCCGCACCCGCAAAGAGGCTCGTCAGTCCGTCCGTCACGGTCACTTCACCGTGAACGGCAAGCGCGTGGACATCCCGTCCTACCGCGTCAAGGCCGGCGATGTCGTCGCTGTCGGCGAGAAGTTCCGTGACCTCCTCCCCATCAAGGAGGCCCTGATTTCCTCCGAGCGTTTTGAGGTCCCTGGCTGGCTCGAGGTCGATATCGAGAAGCTGTCTGGTAACGTGCTCGCTCTGCCGACGCGTGAGCAGATCAGCGGTGATATCAACGAGCAGCTCATCGTCGAGCTCTACTCTAAGTAGTCCATCCGGGCTGCTGAGGCTGGAGGTAATACATGTCAGAATTCATTAGGCCTCAGGTTCAGGTCGAAGAGATCAACGAGACGTCTGCTCGTGTCTCCGTCGAGCCGCTCGAGCGTGGCTACGGCGATACGCTGGGTAACTCCCTTCGTCGCGTTCTTCTGTCCTCGCTCGAGGGTGCCGCCGTCGAGGCTATTCAGATCGATGGTGCGCAGCACGAGTTCATGACCATCCCTAACATGGTCGAGGATGTCACCGACATCGTCCTGAATGTCAAGGGTCTTGTCTTCAGGGCTCTCGGCACGACCGACGAGGCGACCGCCACCATCTCGGTTGACGGCCCCTGCGAGGTCACCGGTGCGGACTTCTTTATTCCGTCCGAGTTTGAGCTGGTTAACCCCGAGCAGCACATCGCTACGCTCACCGAGGGTGGCCATCTCACCATGAGCATGCGCATCGGCTATGGCCGCGGCTATGTTTCTGGCGAGGCCAACAAGCGCGACAACGATCCCATCGGTGTGATCCACGTCGACTCGCTGTACTCGCCGGTTTCCCGCTGCGCCAAGCTCGTTGAGGCTTGCCGTGTCGGTCAGCACACCGACTACGACCGCCTTGTCCTCGAGATCGAGACCAACGGCTCCATCGCCCCGCGCGACGCCGTGGTCCAGGCTGCCAATATCATCAACCAGCATATGGCCGCCTTTATGAACCTTGCCGAGACCCCCGAGGTCGAGGAGGAGGCTTCGATCTTCGCTCCCGAGGTCACCAACGACAACGCTGAGCTGGACAAGCAGATCGAGGATCTGGACCTTTCCGTCCGTTCCTACAACTGCCTTAAGCGCGCCAGCATTCACTCGGTCCGTCAGCTCGTTGAGTTCTCGGAGAACGATCTGCTCAACATCCGTAACTTCGGTGTTAAGTCGATCGAGGAAGTGAAGGACAAGCTTGAGTCCATGGGCCTGAGCCTGAAGGCTTAATGCTTCGCATATTTGAGGAGAAACTAGACCATGCGTCACAACGTTAAGAAGGGCCTGAAGCTCGGCACCGATGCGAGCCACACCAAGGCCATGAAGAAGAGCCTTGCTAAGGCCCTCTTCGAGAACGACCGCATCAAGACCACCGAGACCCGCGCTAAGGCGCTGCGTTCGGTCGTCGACCCGATCATCACTTGGGCCAAGAAGGGCGACCTGCACTCTCGTCGTCTGGCTATCGCCAAGCTCGGCGATAAGCAGCTCGTTGCCGAGATCTTCGACAAGGCTGCCCAGGGCATGTGGCAGGACCGCAACGGCGGTTATACCCGCATCATGAAGCTCGGTAACCGCAAGGGCGACAACGCTCCCATCGTTATCATGGAGCTCGTCACCGAGCCTTGCACGCCTAAGGCCAAGAAGGCTGCTCCGGCCCCCAAGAAGGCCGCTGCTCCCAAGAAGGTCGAGGCTGTCGAGGAGGCTCCTGCTGAGGAGACCGCTGAGTAGACTTTCCGTCTGCATAGGCTATATTCGAGGGGTACGTTCGCGTACCCCTCTTTTTTTGTCGCGATACCGTTACTTGTTTGTTGGGAGCGCCCATGACTGCGCCGTCTGATTTCAATTTGACCCCCGAGCTTGACGCCACGCTCGTATTTCGCGTGGCCTATGATGGCTCGTCGTATAGCGGATTTGCCGAGCAGCCGGGACAGACGACGGTTGCGGGTGAGCTGCGTCGAGCCATCGAGACGCTGCTTCGCCGTCCGATCGATCTGACGTGCGCAGGTCGTACCGATGCCGGCGTGCATGCCGTGGCTCAGTACATCAGCGTGCCCGTAACGGACGCTGAGCTCGCCCTTACGCGCCGTAGGTGGCTGCGGGCTATGGATGCCCTGCTGCCTAAAGATATCGCCATAAACGAGGTCTACAGGGCCCGTAAGGGCTTTTCTGCACGCTTTGACGCGCGTTCCCGTACGTATACGTACCGTATTGCCGATCGCGATGCGCGCCCCGTGCTGTCCCGTGGTGCCGTGTGGTGGCATCGCTATCCCTTGGACGTCGAGGCCATGTCTGCGGCCTGTCCCGCGCTTTTGGGTGAGCAGGACTTTAAGAGCTTTTGCAAGGTCGCCTCTGCCGTGGGCAAGCCTACGCACCGCTGCGTGATGCGGGCCGAGTTTGGCCATGAGGTTGCGTTTGGCGAGGACATCCTGACGTTTACCATCGAGGGCAATGCGTTTCTGCATTCGATGGTCCGTACGATCGTTGGCACGCTTGTCGAGATTGGCATGCATCGCCGTAAACCCGAGTGGATGCGCGAGGTCATCGATGCTTGCGATCGTACCGCTGCGGGCCCCACGGCTCCTGCCTGCGGCCTTACGTTTATGGGCGTGGATTACGATCCCGCCGAGCTTGTCGTGCTCGACTAGGGGAGGGCTTGACGCGCCGTTCGTCGGCATCTGTCATCTGTGGGCTGCGCGTGTGCAACATCTGTTCTTGGCGTGCAGTGCAACCGGTGTCTCATTGCTTTTATTTATGGGGTGTACCATGAACCACGGTTTGATTCATTGCTGTCGAGAGGACGGATAACTTGGTTCGACGTGGCTCGCATCCGCGACTTTCGGTGATCCTTGTGGTAGAAGGTTCGCCCAGCTATGCGATGCGTGCGCTCGAGAGTATCCAGAACCAAGACCTCTACGATTTGCAGATTGTCGTTGTCTGCCGCGATGCTGCGCCCGGTGTGCGCCATTCGCTTCAGGTTGCTGCCGACAGGGACATCCATATTGATTTGATTGACGTCGAGGACGCGAAGCGCGGCGCTTGTCTTCGTGCCGGTTTTGATGCCTCGCGCGGCTCTCAAATCATCGCCATGAACGCCGATGAGTGGTTTGCTCCGCAGGCCCTTTCCAAGATGGTCGATATCGCGTGCGATACTACGGCAGACATAGTGCTCCCCACGGTGTCGCTCGACCGCTATGATGCACATCGAGAGCACCATTCGCGCGTCTTGGATGCTGCTCATATTTCCATTGATAGCAAATCCTCGATGGTGACCGGGCTGCCCCAGTTGATTTTAGGCGGCCTTGTCGTTCAGACCTCTGGCGTGATGTACAGCCGCTCGCTGTTTGAGGCATGCCTTTTGTGCGACAAGGTGTTTCGCACAGTTGGGTTTATGGCATGCGCGCTTTCGCAGGCACGATGCGTGTCCGGCTGCGGCGATGCTTGTTTCCACGCGGCGGCACCTAAGCTTACAGATGCCTTTGACCCCACCATGTATGCCAAGGTATCCGATGACACCCGAGCGCTCGACGAGCTTGCTGACTCACTCTCGGAAGCAGATAGCGGTGGTCGGCTCAAGCTGGCAAGCCAAAAGTTCTACTTTGCCGGACTGGTCGCCTGCATCGAGAATTTGTGTCTGAGCCCGCATGGGGTGTCGTCAATCGAGCGTTCCGCCCGCATGCGTGATATGCTCGATGCGCCTCGAACCCGTCAGATGGTCGCCGCGCTCAAGGATAACCATCGGGGGCTCGGTCTGTTGTTTGGGCCGATCGCCAGCGCCAAGCCCGCGCGCTGCGTGATGTGTACGCATCTGGCAGCTTTTCTTAACCGGACGGGCACAAAAACCGCCTAAACGGCTCATCTCGAAACAAATTTGCATAGAATTGTTTCGAAATGCGTTCTTATACACAAAAGCCTTCAAATAGCGTTAAACTATTCAATCACTAATTGATTGTCTCCGCTATCTTTTGGAGAGAGGGTTTGTATGGCTAAAAAACGCAATGGGCGCCAGGATGCCATTAGAGATATTGTGCGCAATAAGGACGTCCGCACGCAGCGCGTGCTGGTCGATGAGCTCCGCGCTATGGGCTTTGATTGCACGCAGGCGACTGTCTCTCGCGATATTGCCGATATGGGGCTGCGTAAGCTCCCTGAGGGCATCTATGTTCTGGCAGAGGACCTGCACCTGCAGCGTATGGTTTCCGAGCTCGTAACGGGCGTTCTGCGCACCGATAATCTGGTTATGATTAAGGCTCAGCCTGGCACGGCTTCCGGCATCGCCGCCGCCGTTGATGCGGCAGAGCTGCCCGATGTGCTTGGCTCGCTTGCCGGCAACGATACGATTTTGGTTATTGCCCAGACGGCCGAGGACGGCGAGCGTCTCGAGGCGCTGATCAATAAGCTGAGCAATTCTCGCAAGTAGGCGTGCGGGTCGTGCGCTCGGCACCGTGCGCGCTGACATAGTGGCTTGTAAGGGGTATCGACGTTGGTCGGTGCCCCCTTTTTTTGTCTGCCGGTATAAAGACCGCCCATCAGGTCGCTTTAAACTAAAAAGGCCCCCGAGCAGTTTAATAAGCTGCTCGGGGGCCTTGTTGCTTATGGCCGGATGATTTCTAGCCGACCGTATCGTCAGGCGTGGGCGAGGGGTCGGGAGTGGGTGTAGGCGTAGGCGTAGGCGTGCCGCCATCGCCGCCGGTCGAACCACCAGCTGTCTCTTATACACATCTGACGCTGCCGACGACGGAGAG
>URBB01000027.1 GCA_900545835.1 uncultured Collinsella sp.
CCGGTCTCGTGGGCTCGGAGATGTGTATAAGAGACAGCGCTCACGCAGGGCGGTAGCCGCTGCCAGGTCGTGAACGAACACGCACGGCTGCGTGTTCTCGGTCTGCGAGAGCTCCTCCTTGGAGGCGCTCCGGCACTGCTCGCTGGTCCCCGGGCGCACCTCGTCGGCAATGGCGAACACCTCGGCAGCCGCCGGCGATGCCTCGATCAGGTCAACGCCCATCGCGGGGTGCTGGGCGCCCTGGCCGGCAAACAGAAACGCTACGCTACCCATGTGGACGCACCCTTCAGAACGCGCTCGGCACCATCGACCAGGTCGTCAACGATTTCACGTGCGCTTTGGCGCTCGTTGACCATGCCGGCAATCTGTCCACACAAAAACGAACCCTCTTCGTAATTGCCGTCCTTGGCGGCCTTGCGAAGGGCGCCCGTACCCATGGCCCCGAGCTCCTCGGCACTTGCGCCCGCCGCCTCACTTTTGGCGTAGGCATTGGTAAAGGGGTTCTTGAGCGCACGCACCGGATGCCCCGTCGAACGGCCGGTCGCGCGCGTCGAGGTGTCTCCCGCCTTGAGCACCAGCTCTTTGTACTGTTCGGATACGGTACACTCGTTTGCGACCAGAAAGCGTGTTCCCACCTGGACGCCAGCGGCGCCAAGCATAAAGGCCGCTGCCACGCCGCGACCGTCGGCGATACCGCCAGCTGCCACAACGGGGACATCGACCGCGTCGACAACCTGCGGAACGAGCGCCATCGTCGATGTCTCGCCAATATGTCCACCCGATTCGGTGCCTTCGGCAACCACGGCGGTGGCCCCGCGACGCGCCACGAGACGCGCCAGTGCCACCGAGGCAACGACCGGGATGACCTTGATGCCCGCCTCGTTCCACGCCTTCATGTACTTGGCGGGATTGCCGGCGCCCGTCACGACGACCGGCACTCGCTCGTCAATCACGACCTGTGCAACCTCGTCGGCAAACGGGCTCATGAGCATGACGTTCACGCCAAAGGGCTTATCCGTCTTGGCGCGCAGCTCATGAATCTGGTCGCGAAGCCAGTTGGCGTCGGCGTTCATGGCCGCGATGATGCCTAAGCCACCCGCCTCGGACACTGCGGACGCCAGCGAGGCATCGGCAATCCAGGCCATACCGCCCTGGAACACGGGCTTTTCGATGCCGAGCAGATCGCAGAGAGGAGTCTTGAGCATCTCTACTTCTCCAATGCCGCCTCGACCGTATCGGCGAACTCGCCGACCGTCTTGGGGTTCTCCTCGGTATCGAGCTCAATGCCAAACTCGTCCTCGACGGCGACGAGGATCTCGACGGTGCCCAGGCTGTCGAGGCCAATCTCCTCGAGCGTGGACTCGGGCTTCATCTCGACGTCGTCAAGGCCAACGGTCTCGCGGATAACGTCGCAAACGCGCTCGAAGGTCTTCTGATCTGCCACGGTAGTTCTCCTCTGTTTGTGCCCTAGGGGCGTTTTTATTTCCTATGTGCGACTACTTCCAGCGAAGTAGATAGCCACCTATATCCAGACCGGCGCCAAATCCAACGAGGGCGATGGTGTCGCCCGCAGTCAGTGCGTCGGTACGTGCCAGCCGGTCAAGCGCAAAGGGAATGCAGGCGCTCGAAATGTTGCCGGTCTCGCGCAGCGTTCGGACCACGCGCTCGTCTGGCACGCCGAGACGCTTGACCGCCTGGCTCAGGATTCGTTCGTTAGCCTGATGGAATACAAAATGATCGATGTCTTCGACCAAAATGCCCGCATCGATCGCAAGCTTATGGACCGTGTCGCAGATGGCGTTGACGCCGAACTTGAACACGCGGCGGCCATTCATGGACAGCACGCTCTCACTATCAGCGGAGTCCTTAAACGGCGAGCTGCCGATCAGACCGGGAACGCGCAACGTCTCGACGTCGGGCGCCGTCGAAAGCTCGACGGCAAGGGGGCTGTCTCCCCCAGCTTCTATCACTGCAGCACCCGCGCCGTCACCAAAGAGCACGCACGTGGCGCGATCTGTCCAGTCAAGCGCGCGCGTCATCTGCTCGGCAGCAACGACAAGCACATGCCTGGCTCGTCCTCGGGCGATATAGCCCTCGGCGACATCGATCGCAAATACGAAGCCGGCGCAGGCCGCCGAGACATCGAAGGCAGGGCACGTCGCGCCCAGACGCACGGCAACGGCACATGCCTCGGAGGGAACGAGATGATCACCCGTCGTCGTCGAGCAGACGATCAGATCCAGCTGGCTCGCGTCGATTCCGGACACCTGGAGTGCCCGCTCGCTCGCCGCTACGGCAAGGTCGTCAAGTGACTCGGTGGAGCAGACGTGGCGGCTCTTGATACCTGTGCGGGTAAAAATCCACTCATCCGAGGTATCGAGGAACTCAGACAGCTCGTCATTGGAAACACTGCGCTTAGGAAGCGCCGAGCCTGTTCCAAGAATCGTGAAACCCATCACTAACCTCCTTTGAGTTGTTGACGTGTTTACATCGACCAAGAGAGGATAACGCATTTCAGTCTTTGTTGACGTGTTAACATTAAATTGTCCAAATGCGACAAAGGCTTCACATTGTGTCTATCTCTCGACACCATTGCGTCATTCACTTATTCAATAAGGAGGTAGCAGCCGCTATGGATGCCCAATTAACGATTGTCGACGTAACCGGATCGACCAACGATGACCTGCTCGAGGCAGGAAAACAGGGTGCGCCGCACGGCACAGGACTTGCCGCCCGCGCGCAAACGGCAGGACGCGGCCGGCGCGGCCACAAGTGGGATTCAACCGCCGGCAACCTATTGCTTTCGATTGTTCTGCGCCCATGCGTTAATCCTGCAAAGTACTCTGGTCTTGCCGCCGTCAGTGGCCTAGCGGTGCTCGAGGCGCTCGAAATGCAGGGCCTTGCAAACGAGATTGACCTCAAATGGCCCAACGATCTGGTCGCGCGAGGGCGCAAGCTCGGCGGCATTCTGGTCGAGGCCGCACGCGATAACGAAGGCAAACCTTTCGCCGTCTGCGGCATTGGCGTCAATGTGAACTATGTGCCCTCGGAGGTTCCCGATGGCGGCCTGCCGGCAATCGGTCTCTTGGATCTCAACGAGAACGTTCCCGCCGTCGACATGCTCCTCGATGAGGTCTATCACGCAGTTATAGACGCTGCAGATGCCTGGGCAGAGCGCCTCAACGCCAAGGAAGAAGATGCCGGTCCGCTCGCGCCCGTCCACGACGAATATATCGCCCACCTTAATTGGATCGGGAAGCACGTTATCGCCCGCTCCCCCGCTGGAGACGAGCTGGCACGAGGCATATTTAGAACGGTCGACGATTGCGGCCGCGCATGCATTGAGACCGAGAGCGGCTTGTGCGTCTTCCACTTCGAAGAAGCATCCTTGCGCCCCCTGAGCGAATAGGGCGCCGCAGCCGTCGGCTCGGCAGACGAATTCGCTATCCCAAAATCTAAACTCAAAACAAAAGGGCCCCGCTACCGTAACGGCAGCGGGGCCCTTTAAGCTATGAGCGATATCGCTTAGAGCTTGATGTCGATGTCGACGCCAGCGGGAAGGTCGAGACGCATGAGCGAATCAACGGTGCCCGAGGTGGGGTCGAGGATGTCGATGAGGCGCTTATGGGTGCGCATCTCGAACTGCTCACGGGAGTCCTTGTTCACGTGCGGCGAGCGGATAACCGTGTACAGGTTGCGCTCGGTGGGCAGGGGGACAGGACCGGAAACGCGAGCGCCGGTCTTCTGAGCGGTCTCGACGATGAGCTTCGCGGACTGATCGACGACCTCGTGATCATAGCCCTTGAGGCGAATGCGGATCTTCTGGGTAGCCAACTTAAACCTCCAAAGAGTGCGAGAAGTGTTCTCGCAGGATTACGTAACAGGGAGCTCGAACTTAGGCGTTCTTGCTCATGACCTCGTCCACGATGGACTTGGGCGCAGGCTCATAAGAGTCGAACTGCATCGTGTAGGATGCACGGCCCTGGGTCTGGGAGCGAAGGTCGGTAGCGTAACCGAACATCTCGCCCAGCGGCACCTTGGCACGGATGAGCTTGCTGTTCTTGCGATCCTCCATGCCCTCGATCTTGCCGCGGCGACCGGAGAGGTTGCCCATAACGTCGCCCATGTACTGCTCGGGGGTCTCGACCTCGACAGCCATGATCGGCTCGAGCAGCTGCGGATCGGACTTCTTGAGGGCGTCCTTGATAGCCATGGAACCGGCGATCTTGAAGGCGGCCTCGGAGGAATCGACCTCGTGGTAAGAACCGTCGAACAGGGTGACCTTAACGTCGAGGACCGGGAAGCCGGCGATAACACCGGTGTTCAGGGCCTCCTGGATGCCCTTGTCGATGGACGGGATGTACTCCTTGGGCACGACGCCGCCGACGATAGCGTTGACGAACTCGTAGCCGAAGCCCTCCTCCATCTTCTCGAGCTTGATGACGGCGTGGCCGTACTGACCGCGACCGCCGGACTGGCGGACGAACTTGCCCTCAGCCTTCTCGACGTCGTGACCAGCGGTCTCGCGGTAGGCAACCTGGGGCTTACCAACGTTAGCGTCAACCTTGAACTCGCGGAGCAGACGGTCGACGATGATCTCGAGGTGCAGCTCGCCCATGCCGGCGATGATGGTCTGGCCGGTCTCGTGGTTGGTGGACACCTGGAAGGTCGGGTCCTCCTCGGCGAGCTTGGTCAGAGCCAGGGACATCTTGTCCTGCTCGGCCTTGGTCTTGGGCTCGATGGCAACGTCGATAACGGGCTTAGCGAACTCGATCTTCTCGAGGACGATCTCCTTGCCCTCGGCGCACAGGGTGTCACCGGTGGTGGAGTTCTTGAAGCCGACGCAAGCGACGATGTCGCCGGCGGCAGCGTCGTCACGGTCGATACGCTCGGCGGCGTTCATCTCGAGGATGCGGCCGAGGCGCTCGCGCTGACCGTTGGAGGCGTTGACCACGTAGGAGCCGGACTCAGCGCGGCCGGAGTAAACGCGGACATAGGTGAGCTTACCGACGAACGGGTCGGTCATGATCTTGAAGACCAGGCCGGAGAAGGGCTCGTCGAAGGAAGGATGACGCTGGATCTCCTCGCCGGTGTCCGGATCGGTACCGGTGACGGCCTCAACGTCGAGCGGGCTGGGCAGGTAGTCGACGACAGCGTCGAGCAGCTCCTGAACGCCCTTGTTCTTGTAGGCGGAGCCCACGAAGACGAGGTTGAGCTCGTTGGCCAGAACGCCCTTACGCAGAGCAGCCTTGAGCTCCTCGACGGTGAAGTCCTCCTCCATGAGGATCTTCTCCATGAGCTCGTCGTCAAAGCTGGCAGCAGCGTCGAGGAGCTCCTCGCGCTTGGTGGCAGCGATGTCGGCAAACTCAGCCGGGATCTCGTCCATCGGCTCAGGGTAGGTCATACCCTTCTCGTCGGCCTTAAAGTCCCATGCAGTCATGGTGACCAGGTCGATGACGCCCCAGAAGTTGTCCTCGGCGCCCATCGGGACCTGAGCGGCCACGGCGTTGGCGTCGAGACGATCCTTCATGGTCTCGATAGCGTTGAAGAAGTCAGCGCCCACGCGGTCATACTTGTTGATGAAGGCGATGCGGGGGACGTTGAAGGTGGAAGCCTGACGCCAAACGGTCTCAGACTGGGGCTGAACGCCGGCAACGGCGTCGAAGACGGCGACAGCGCCATCGAGGACGCGCAGGCAGCGCTCGACCTCGGCGGTGAAGTCAACGTGGCCCGGGGTGTCGATGATCTGGATGCGGTAGTCCTTACCGTCCTTGTTCCAGAAGCACGTGGTAGCAGCGGAGGTAATGGTTACGCCGCGCTCCTGCTCCTGAACCATCCAGTCCATGGTGGCAGCGCCCTCATGGACCTCACCGATCTTGTGGGTCTTACCGGTGTAGTAAAGAATACGCTCGGTCGTGGTGGTCTTACCGGCATCGATGTGAGCCATGATGCCGATGTTACGGGTATCGGAAAGCTTGTACTTAGGCTTAGCCATGTTAGTTCCTTACCTTAAACTTACCAACGATAGTGAGAGAACGCGCGGTTGGCCTCGGCCATCTTGAAGACGTCCTCACGCTTCTTGACGGAAGCGCCCAGGCCGTTGGAAGCGTCGAGGATCTCGTTGGCGAGACGCTCGGCCATGGTCTTCTCCTTGCGAGCGCGGGAGAAGTTGACGATCCAGCGGATACCCAGAGCGGTGGAACGACGGGAGTTGACCTCCATCGGGACCTGATAGGTAGCGCCACCGACACGCTTGGGCTTAACCTCGAGCGTGGGCTTGACGTTGTCCATAGCCTTCTTGAAGGTAGCGAGAGCGTCGCCACCCTCGGACTTCTCGGCAACGATCTCGAAAGCGGTGTAAACGATGCGCTCAGCGGTGGCCTTCTTGCCGTCAAGAAGGACCTTGTTGATGAGCTGAGTCACCAGGCGGTTGTTGTAAACGGCGTCAGGCTGAACCTCACGACGATTAGCTGCTGCACGACGCGGCATGTGAAATCTCCTTAAGTGTCTACCGTGCGGCGCTTAGGCGGCACACGGCGAAAAGTATCAAAACGTTATCTGGCTTATTTAGCCTTAGGGCGCTTAGCACCGTACTTGGAACGGGCCTGCATACGGTTCTGGACCGGAGCAGCGTCGTAGGCGCCACGGATGACGTGATAACGGACACCAGGGAGGTCACGGACACGACCGCCGCGGACGAGCACGATGGAGTGCTCCTGCAGGTTGTGGCCCTCACCCGGGATGTAAGCAGTAACTTCGATGCCGTTGACGAGGCGAACACGGGCAACCTTACGAAGAGCCGAGTTCGGCTTCTTGGGGCTCGTGGTGAAGACGCGGGTGCACACGCCGCGCTTCTGGGAGTTGTGCTGCAGAGCAGCGTTCTTGGACTTCTTGGGCACGGAACGACGGCCCTGGCGAACCAGCTGGTTAATAGTAGGCAAAGCGTACTCCTTCTCGAATGATTCCAGCTCTCTGTAAAGTGCAACGGCTTGAATCGAGGGGTCAGCATCCCCCTACGAAACACGCAGTTCGATAGGATACGTGCCGTTAGCTGTGCCGTCAACAGACCACGCCGCCGGGCGTATCCCAAATTGAGCATATTTCCGCAAAGCCTACACAAAAGGAATCCCCTCCTGTGCGCGGGGGCGGATTCCCGGCCCGGGCGGCCCGCTGTTTAAGTTTGCTGCTCTACAGTCCTGCGCAAGACGGAAAGCACATTAAGTGCTTTCCTTTGCGTGCGGAACTCGCGACAAACTTAAACAGCGGGCCGCCCGGACCGGGAATCCGACGTGCTTGTCGGGGCAACGTTCCCTTCCAAATAGGGACAGGTTTATTTTGGTCGGTTTTATCTGGGGAAACGTCGCGCTCCAGCGGTGATCTGCTCTCATCTGTCGCATGGAAATCGGCGGCGTTTCCATTTAACGCAAAAGAGGCCGCTTCCCCTAGTAGGAAGCGACCCCAAATCTTACGAATAGACGATGGTAAAGGGCTCTTTCGTTTCGGTCTCCCCTGTTGATGTATACCTCACAATTTCAAGGGTTACCGAGACAACTTGATCGACATCAATCAACTTCGTTGGCACCCAGATGTTCTCTCCGCTATTGCGCCCATAAGAAAAATATAAGTTGAACACCCCTGCGTCGTCATCTTCGATAATCTGCTCCGATCCATCCTTGTAGCTGACGGTCAGCTTATTATCAACTGCTTCATAGCCCAAATCATCGATGTGCGTCTGGATGGAAAACGGGCTAATCTCAAGAGGCGAGTCACCGGAGCGGAGTTCCTTTGTATCGACGTACGCTCCAATATTGAACTCGGGTGTCGACGCCTCAAACCGCCTCGCACTCTCACCTTCACCCTCGGTCCAATGGATATTCCAGGTGACAGCATGTTGCAAATCTCGCTCGCGATCCATAGCGGCAAAGTACATCGTGCCATTAATGACAGTATCGCTTGATGTGTCCTTATCAATTGTGCTGCGTGTGTCAGGCCATTCCTCGCCGAACTTCATATCGGGCGTGCCGATGCCCTGCTCTTCTTCACCATAGAGAACAAGTTCGCCAATCTCTGCTGCTGGCTTGTAGTAGTTAACTCCATTTGGATTGGACAACGTAAACGTCACGGCTCCGCAGCCGTTTTGGTCGATTGCCATCTCATGGATATCAAGCGTATAGCCGTTGCCCTCGACGGACAGATTAACCTCCTGGACTGCGCCTTCCAGGCTTTGGGGCGCGATGCCATCGCCAAACTCTCTGGTGTAGGTATATTTAGTTCCCGATGAGCCGCCGTTGGTCCAGGTAATGGAATCCCCATTGCCGTGGTTTCCCCAGGCAGAGGCAAAATAGCTGGAATTGACGACGGCGTAGGCGACCCCTCCGGTCGCCAGCACTCCGGCAAGGCATCCGATCACGGCAACATACAGAGGCTTCGCGTGACCCTTTCGGCGAAGCGGCTCACCAGCAGCGGCATAAAGAACACGGTCAGCAAGATCGCTATCGGCTTGGACGGACTCGAAGGCCTGCTTGATTTGATTGGATTTCACGGTCGCCCTCCTCTAGGATGAACTTGAGCTTCGATCTGCCGCGAGCCAAACGCGTTCGAACAGTCGCGGCTGGCACATGCAATAACTCGGCAATCTCTGAGGTCGAAAAGCCCAGATAGTAATAGAGCATGATGGGAACACGGAATCGTTCCGGAAGTCGCATAACGTCTGACAGGACCGCCTTGGTCTCCTCCTGCGCCGTCGAAAGCGAATCGGCCAGGTTCTCAATATCCTCCACACGCCTCCATGGCTTTCGAAAGAGAGATTTGCATTCATTGATCGTGACCCGGATAAGCCATCGACGAAGATGTTCCCAGCTTTCAAATTGCGCATCGCTTTTGAGTAACTTCAGAAAGACGTCTTGAGCGACATCGTCGGCATCGGCACGATCGCGCAGATACGTCAATGCGATTCGAAACACGACATCTCTGTGATCTTCAACCGCCTGTCTAAATGCTTGTTCTTCCATAATCACCTCCCGGTGACGTTAATAATTCTTGGTGAGGCCCTCACCTTAGATACGCTCTTGTCGGGCGAAATGTTTCAAATTCAAGCATGAAAAACCTAGCAAAATTAATCCGTCCCTTTTTGGCAAGGGATCAACGGAACGCAACAGGTTGAGCATACGCAAGCGAGCGGCCCCCAGAGCGTACAAGGTGGCATGAAAAAGGCAGGGCATTGACCTTCTGGTCATGCCCTGCCTTTTGAATGACAGATTGTAGCTCTGGGGGCCGCGCAGCGACGGAGGTCGCCGCCGTTCGTTAGAACGGCGGAACTAGTTACTCCTCGTCGTTGTCCTTGGCCTCTTCGGCGTCGTCGGTGTCCACAAGCTGGTTGAGCAGCTCGTCGAGGGAAGCCATGTCCTCGTTGATCGCGCCGTTGGCGGGAGCCTTCTTGTCGTCGATCGGGGCGCCCAGGAGCTCCTCGTCGGCGTCGGCGTGATGCGTCGGAGCGGAGGTACCCAGCAGGATATCGTCCGGACCGTCGGGGCTAAAGACCATCTGCAGCAGCTGCGAGAGGTCTTCCTCGTCGGCAACGTCGTCGTTGTTCTCGAGGATGTAGAGCAGATCGTGGGCCTCCAGGCCGTCACGGAGCTCCTCGATCGCCTTGGCGCCGATGCCATCGATGCGCAGCAGATCCTCCTCGGACTTGCCAACCAGGTCGCCGACCGTCTCGATGCCAACCTCACTGAACTTGTTGGTCCAGCGCTGCGACACGCCCAGATCGTCGAACAGGTACAGACGAGCCTTCTCGGCGGAGATGGTGTGGCCGTTGCGGGTGAACGAACCGTCAGCACCACCGAACTCGTCGTAGCCGGCCCAGTCGAGCTGCTGCGGGAGCTGCTCGTCCAGGTCCTTGAGCTCAACCGGAGCCCACTCGGGCAGCGACTTGGCGTTGGGCGAAGCCGGGCCGTCGATGTCCACGTAGCCGTCGGCCGTGCGATACGTCAGCTTGGCGTTGGCGTACGGCTTGAGGCCGGTACCAGCCGGGATCTTCTTACCGACGATGACGTTGGACTTAAGGTCGAGCAGGTGGTCGACCTTGCCCTCGATGGCAGCCTCGGTAAGGACGCCAGCGGTACGGATGAACGAAGCGCTCGACAGCCAGGAGTCGATGTTGGACGCGACCTTGAGCGTACCCAGGATGACGGGCTCGGCCACGGGAGCCTGACCGCCCAGACGGGCAACGCGCTCGACCTCGTCGGCAAACTCGTAGCGGTCGACGTACTGACCAAGCAGGTACTTGGAGTCGCCGGGGTTGGTGATCTGAACGCGACGCAGCATCTGGCGTGCGAGCACCTCGATGTGCTTGTCGTTCAGGTCGACGCCCTGGCTGGTGTAGACGTCCTTGACGCTCTCGACGAAGGTGTGCATCGTCGACTCGATGTCGGTCAGCTTGCGCAGGTTGCGGAAGTTGACGAAGCCCTTGGTGATCTGGTCGCCAGCGCGAACCTCGCAGCCGTCCTCGATCTCGGGCATGAAGCGCACCGAAGCGGGGACGCGACGCTCGTCGAGGACACGGGTGTGATCCTCGGAGTCGGTGAGCGTCAGCACGTACTCGGACTTCTCGGGCTTAATCGAGAGGTGACCGGAGTACGGAGCCAGCTCGGCCTCGCGACCCAGGATCTTCTCGTTGACGTTGCCGACGATATCGAACATACGGCTGACCGTAGGCAGACCCTGCGTAATATCGTCGACGCCAGCGACGCCGCCGGAGTGAATGGTACGCATCGTAAGCTGCGTACCGGGCTCGCCGATGGACTGGGCGGCAATAATGCCGACGGCAGTACCGATGGCGACCGGACGACGGGTGGAAAGATCCCAGCCGTAGCACTTCTGGCACACGCCGTACTTGGAGCGGCAGGTGAGCAGCGCGCGAAGCTTGACCTTCTTAAGGCCGGCATCGACCATCTTCTGGATGTCAGCGACCTTCTCGATGTAGCCGTCCTGCTCAAAGAGCACGGTGCCATCGGGAGCCACGACGTCCTCAATGAAGCAACGGCCGACGAGGTCGGTGTTGAGGTCGGTGGTGCCGGGGATGATGAGGTTGTAGGTGACGCCCTCGTGCGTACCGCAGTCCTCCTCGCGGACGATGACGTCCTGGGCCACGTCGACCAGACGACGGGTCAGGTAACCAGAGTCCGAGGTGTGGGATGCGGTATCGACCAGGCCCTTACGGGCGCCGTAGGTCGAAATGAAGTACTCGAGCGGCAGCAGGCCCTCGCGGAAGTTCGCCTTAATGGGAAGGTCGATCGTCTCGCCGGACATGTCTGCCATCAGGCCACGCATGCCGCCGAGCTGACGCAGCTGGGTCTTAGAACCACGGGCGCCGGAGTCGGCCATCATGTAGAGCGGGTTCTCCTCGTCGAACAAGTCGAGCATGAGCGCTGCGACCTTGTCGGTACAAGCGGTCCACTCGTTAACGACTTCGATGTGGCGCTCCGTCTCGTTGATGAAGCCCTCCTCGAAGTACTCGTTGATCTGGTCGACGTTGGCCTGGGCGCGGTCGAGCAGCTCCTGCTTCTCATCAGGGATGAGAGCGTCCCACACCGAGATGGTGAGGCCGGCGCGGGTAGCGTAGTGGAAGCCGGAGTACTTGATGGCGTCGAGGATCGGGCCGACCTTGGCCTCGGGGTAACGATCACAGCAGTCAGCAACCAGCTTGGCCACGTCGCCCTTGACCATCTTGTAGTTCATGAACTCGTAGTCTTCGGGCAGGCACTGGCGGTTGAAGATGATGCGGCCGATAGAGGTCTCGAAGCGAGCGGTCTTGTTGCCGGTGACGTCATAGTCGACGAACTCGTTCTTGCCGTTCTTGACGCGGAAGATACGGGTGCCGTCCTCGTTGATGACGTTGGCATCGGCAGCGGACACGCGGACCTGGATCTTGGCCTGCATGTCGACCTCGGAGCGGCAGTCATAGGCGTGCAGCGCATCGTCAAAGCTCGAGAACACGTGGTTCTCGCCCGGCAGACCCTCGCGAACCTGGGTGAGGTAGTACACACCGATGATCATGTCCTGCGAAGGGATGTTGACCGGCTTGCCGGATGCCGGCGAGCGCAGGTTGTTCGCAGAGAGCATGAGCACGCGGGCCTCGGCCTGAGCCTGGCTGGACAGCGGCACGTGGACAGACATCTGGTCGCCGTCGAAGTCGGCGTTGAAGGGCGAGCAGACCAGCGGATGCAGGTGGATAGCCTTGCCCTCGACCAGCACCGGCTCAAAGGCCTGGATGGACAGACGGTGCAGGGTCGGTGCACGGTTGAGCAGCACGACGCGGCCGTCGATGACCTCTTCGAGGATATCCCACACAAAGGTGGCACCGCGGTCGATAGCGCGCTTGGCGCCCTTGATGTTCTCGACCTTGCCAAGCTCGACCAGGCGCTTCATGACGAAGGGCTTGAAGAGCTCCAGCGCCATGGTCTTGGGCAGACCGCACTGGTGCAGCAGCAGCTTGGGGTCGGTCACGATGACCGAACGGCCGGAGTAGTCGACACGCTTGCCCAGCAGGTTCTGACGGAAACGGCCCTGCTTGCCCTTGAGGGCCTCGGCGAGCGACTTGAGCGGGCGACCGCCACGGCCAGAGACCGGGCGACCACGACGGCCGTTGTCGAACAGGGCGTCCACGGACTCCTGGAGCATGCGCTTCTCGTTGTTCACGATGATCGCAGGGGCGTCCAGGTCGAGCAGGCGCTTGAGTCGGTTGTTACGGTTGATCACGCGACGGTACAGGTCGTTGAGGTCGGACGCGGCGAAGCGGCCGCCGTCGAGCTGGACCATCGGGCGCAGATCGGGCGGAATGACCGGGATGACATCCAGGATCATGTTCGCGGGGCTGTTGCCGCCCTTCAGGAAGGCGTCAACGACCTCGAGGCGCTTAACGGCCTTCTCGCGCTTCTGCTTCTGGGAGTCCTCGTCGGCGATGATGGCCTTGAGCTTCTCGGCCTCGGAGGGGAGGTCGATGGCAGCGAGCAGGTCGCGGACGGCCTCGGCACCCATGCCTCCCTTGAAGTACATGGAGTAGTAGCGAGTCATCTCGCGGAACAGCGGCTCATCGGAAATGAGGTCGCGCTCGCTGAGCTTCATGAAGGCGTTGAAGGCGTCCGTGCGGAGCTGCTTCTCGTCCTTGCACTCTTCCTCGATGTCGACGATGCCAGAGGCGATCTCCTCGGGAGTCAGCGGCTCCTCGTCGGAGAACTCGTCAAAGTTCTCGGGGTTGCCCTGCTCCTTGAGGGACTCGATCTGGCGGGCGCACTCGGCATCGATCTCTTCCAGATCGGCGGCGAGCTCCTCGCGCAGGTCGTCGGCGTCGGCCTCGCGAGCCTCGTAGTCGACCTCGGTGATGATGTAGCTGGCAAAGTACAGAACCTTCTCGAGGTCCTTGGACTTGATGTCGAGCATACGGCTCATCGGGAAGCTCGTGGGGCTCTTGAAGTACCAGATGTGGGACACGGGAGCGGCGAGCTCGATGTGGCCCATGCGGTCGCGACGCACCTTGGCCGAGGTGACCTCGACGCCGCAGCGCTCGCAGACGATACCCTTAAAGCGGATGCCCTTGTACTTGCCGCAGGAGCACTCCCAGTCCTTGGCGGGACCGAAGATCTTCTCGCAGAACAGGCCGTCCTTCTCGGGCTTGAGGGTACGGTAATTGATGGTCTCCGGCTTCTTGACCTCACCGTGCGACCAGGAACGGATCTGGTCGGCGGAGGCAAGGGAGATCTTTACCGAGTCAAAATCAGTAGCTTCGAAATCTGCCACAGTCAACTACTCCTTATCAGTGGTCGTGGCGGCGACAGCCTCGGGTGCCTCGGCGGTCTCGGCATCCTGGGCCTCGACGTCGGCGTCAACGCCGGCGAGCGCAGCCAGGTCGTCGAGAGCGGAGGTCTCCTCGGCGGTCACAGGGGCGGAGGCGTCCTCGTCGGCATCGTGCATGGGCTCGATGTCCAGTGCGAGGGAGCGAATCTCCTTGACGAGAACCTTGAAGGACTCGGGGATACCCGGGACAGGAACGTTCTCGCCCTTGACGATGGACTCGTAGGTCTTGACGCGGCCCACGGTATCGTCGGACTTGACGGTCAGGATCTCCTGCAGGACGTTGGAAGCACCGTAAGCGTACAGTGCCCAAACTTCCATCTCGCCGAAGCGCTGGCCGCCGAACTGGGCCTTGCCGCCCAGAGGCTGCTGGGTAACCAGGCTGTAAGGGCCGGTCGAACGGGCGTGGATCTTGTCGTCGACCATGTGGCCGAGCTTGAGGATGTAGGACGTACCCACGGTAATGGGCTCGCGGAACTCCTCGCCGGTGCGGCCGTCAAACAGACGGGTCTTGCCGCGCTCGTCAAGCTGGGTGACGAACTCGGGGCGCATGTGATCGCCAAAGGCAGCGGTGGCCTTGTTGAGCATGTTCTTGTTGGCGCGACGGATGACCTCGGCGATCTCGTCCTCCTTGGCGCCGTCGAAGACGGGCGTCGCGGTAAAGAACGGACCGGGGACGTACTTGTCGGAGTCGGCCTGCTCGGTATCCCAACCGCACGCAGCAGCCCAGCCAAGGTGGCACTCGAGCAGCTGGCCGACGTTCATACGCGAAGGAACGCCCAGCGGGTTGAGGATAACGTCGATCGGGGTACCGTCAGCCATGTAGGGCATGTCCTCGACCGGCAGAACGTTACAAATAACACCCTTGTTGCCGTGGCGGCCGGCGATCTTATCGCCCTGCTGGATCTTACGACGCTGGGCGACGTAGACGCGCACCTGCTCGTTGACGCCGGGGGCCAGGTCGTCGCCGTTCTCGCGGCTAAAGCGGACAACGTCGATGACGCGGCCGTAAGCGCCGTGAGGCATCTTAAGGGAGGTGTCGCGAACGTCGTGGGCCTTGGCACCGAAGATGGCGCGCAGCAGGCGCTCCTCGGCGGTCAGAGCGCTCTCGCCCTTAGGCGTGACCTTGCCGACCAGGATGTCGCCAGGGCCGACCTCGGCGCCGATGCGGATGATGCCGTCCTCGTCGAGGTTGGCAAGCATGTCCTCGGAGAGGTTCGGGATCTCGCGGGTGATCTCCTCGGGGCCGAGCTTGGTGTCGCGGGCGTCGATCTCGTGACGGGTGATGTTGATGGTCGTCAGCAGGTCCTCGGCCACCAGGCGCTCGGACACGACGATACCGTCCTCGTAGTTAAAGCCTTCCCACGGCATGTAGGCCACGGTGAGGTTCTGGCCCAGCGCGAGCTCGCCGTGATCGGTCGAAGGACCGTCGGCCAGGGGCTCGCCCTGCTCAACGGTGTCACCGACGCGCACGAGCGGACGGTGGTTGATGCAGGTGGACTGGTTGGAGCGCTGGTACTTGGCCAGGTGATACTCATCCATGCCGCCGGCATGCTTGACGATGATCTTGGCGGCGTCGGCAAAGATGACCTCGCCGGCGTTCTTGGCCAGGGTGACCTCGCCGGAGTCCAGAGCGGCGCGACGCTCCATGCCGGTACCGACATAGGGAGCGGCGGGGTGAACCAGCGGCACGGCCTGACGCTGCATGTTAGCGCCCATCAGCGTACGCTTGGCGTCGTCGTGCTCAAGGAACGGGATCAGCGTGGCTGCGACGGAGAGCATCTGACGCGGCGAGACGTCCATGTAGTCGACGTCCTCGACGGGCACGTCGGCGGGAGCGCCGAAGGAGCCGTCGAAGTCACGGGTACGGGCGATCACGGTGTGCGGGCGGACGATCTTGCCCTCGGCATCGGTCGTGATGAACTCGTTGGTCTTGGGATCGAGCGGCGTGTTGGCCGGCGCGATGACGTGCTTCTCTTCCTCGTCGGCGGTCATCCAGTCGATCTGGTCGGTGGCAACGCCGTTCTCGACGCGACGGAACGGGGCCTCGATGAAGCCGTACTCGTTGACGCGGGCGTAGAGGGCGAGCGAGCCGATCAGGCCGATGTTGGGGCCTTCGGGGGTCTCGATCGGGCACATGCGGCTGTAGTGCGAATTGTGAACGTCGCGGACGGCCGTCGGCACGTTGGTGCGGCGACTGGAGCCGGACTTGTGGCCGGCAAGACCGCCAGGGCCGAGTGCGGACAGACGGCGCTTGTGGGTCAGACCGGTCAGGGGGTTCGCCTGGTCCATGAACTGCGAGAGCTGCGAGGAACCGAAGAACTCCTTGATGGAGGCCACGATCGGGCGGATGTTGATGAGCGACTGCGGGGTGATCTCGTCGATATCCTGGGAGCTCATGCGCTCGCGGACGACGCGCTCCATACGGCTCATGCCGATACGGAACTGGTTGGCGACGAGCTCGCCGACGGTACGGATGCGGCGGTTGCCAAAGTGGTCGATGTCGTCGACCTTGAAGCCCTGCTCGCCGGCAGCGAGGGACAGGAGGTAGCGCAGCGTCGCGACGATATCCTCGTCGGTAAGCACCGTGACCTCTTCCTCGGTGGTGAGGTTGAGCTTCTTGTTGACCTTGTAACGACCGACGCGGGCCAGGTCGTAGCGCTGCGGGTTAAAGAGCAGACCCTCGAGCAGGCTGCGGGAAGCGTCCACGGTGGGAGGCTCGCCCGGGCGCAGACGACGGTAGATCTCGATGAGGGCGTCCTCGCGAGTGAGGGCGGTGTCGCGCTCCAGGGTGCGCTTGATCACATCGGAGTTGCCGAGCAGCTCGATGATGTCGTCGTTGGTGACGGCGATGCCAAGGGCGCGCAGGAACATCGTGGCGCTCTGCTTGCGCTTACGGTCGATGGAGACCATGAGCTGGTCGCGCTTGTCGACCTCAAACTCAAGCCAGGCACCGCGGGACGGAATGATCTGGGCCTTGTAGATCTGCTTGCCCGAATCCATCTCGGAGCTGTAGTACACGCCCGGGGAGCGGACGAGCTGCGAGACGACGATACGCTCGGTACCGTTGATGATGAAGGTGCCCTGATCGGTCATCATGGGGAAGTCGCCCATAAAGACGAGCTGCTCCTTGATCTCGCCGGTCTCCTTGTTGGTGAGACGGACGTCGGTCAGAAGCGGGGCCTGATAGGTCATGTCCTTCTCGCGGCACTCCTCGACGGTGTGCGCGGGGTCGCCGAACTGATGCTCGCCGAAGGTAACCTCGAGAACATGGTTCTGGCTCTGGATGGGGCTGGATTCCTTGAACGCCTCACGAAGGCCCTCGTCCTTAAAACGCTCAAAGGATTCCCTTTGAACAGAGATAAGGTTGGGGAGCTCCATGGCCTCCGGGATTTTCCCGAAGCTGACGCGCTTGCGCTCAGTGGCAGTGTATGCGTAGGTCACCAGGTTTTTCCTCCTTCACGGAAATGCTCGGTGGGTTGGCGAGGCATAGCTTCGCCAGTTATCGCAACCTAATAGTTTATCAGGTACCGACCGTTGGGCAAGAAAAGCCTTGACGCGATTGAGTTTTTGGAGTAGCAAAGTTTTTCGACAGAAAACACGCAGGTAGATGTATGTGTATCGAACATCTGTTCATATATTTTCTGTGAACAGAGAGCCGACAATCGCAGCTCTTATAAAAAACGGGCGCGAACCGAGGTCCACGCCCGTAAATGTCGATGCCCGAAGGCTTATTTGCGCATCAAACCGCCGCGCTCGTCGATGGCGTCCCAGAAGGCGCCGGCAAAGCGAGGATCGTTTGCAGCCATGAGGGCGTTGGTGGCCATCCAACCAGACGGGGTACCGGTATCGTAGCCCGACAGCGGGTCGATAACGACAGCGTACATGGCCTCGCGGTCGAGCGAGCGGGCCATGGCGTCGGTCAGCTGGATCTCGCCGCCCTTACCGGCCTGCTGATCGGCCAGCAGGTCCATGACCAACGGGCTCAGCAGGTAGCGACCAACGATGTACAGGTTGGACGGAGCCGCCTCGGGAGCGGGTTTCTCGACCAGACCACCGATGCGCCAAACGGCACCGGGCTCGTCATCGGCGGCATTCTCGAAGCCCTCGAGAGAGCCCACGCGATCGCCGGCGATGACGCCATAGCGGCTGACTTCCTCGGGAGCGCACGCGGCAACGGCGATAACCGAAGCGCCACCGTGCTCCTTGGAAACGGCGAGCATCTTGTCGCAGATGTCGCGGTTAGGCACAACGTAGTCGCCCAGAAGAACCAGGAAGTTCTCCCCTGCCACAGCGTCGGCAGCAGAGCGAATGGCGTGACCGAGGCCCTTGGGCTCGTACTGATAACGGAAGTCAACCGGCATACCGCCCGCATGGGCGACAGCGTCGGCGTAGGCGTCCTTACCGCGCTCGCGTAGCAGGTTCTCGAGCGAACGGTCGGGCTGGAAGTAGTTCAGCAGCTCGGGCTTGCCGGGCGAGGTAACGATGATGGCGTCGTCGACCTCCTCGGGGTCGAGCGCCTCCTCGACGACATACTGGATGACCGGCTTGTCGAGAACCGGCAGCATCTCTTTGGGCGTGCACTTGGTGCCAGGCAGAAAACGCGTGCCAAGACCGGCGGCGGGGATGATTGCCTTCATATTATTCAAGGATCCTTTCGCAGGCGCAGGATGCGCCCTGTGCGTGCGGCACGGCGGCCGCAGACCAAATTGCGATACCGAATTATCTTACCGCTGCTAATTAACGTTAATGCAGGCAAGCGCCATTCTTCAGCAGGTCAACGCAAATAATTGCTCGAATGGTGCAATTTTATCGCCCAGCGGTAGCGACCCCAAACCACCGCAAACGGCGGCAATTTGCATGCCGAGCCACAAAATAAAGGGGTCATAACAAAAAAGACGGGGCTCGCAACGCGAACCCCGTCTGCAAAGAAATCTGGCGAGAGAGCCTGATTACTTGAGGGTGACAGCAGCGCCAGCAGCCTCGAGCTTCTCCTTGGCAGCCTCGGCGTCCTCCTTCTTGGCACCCTCGAGAACAGCCTTGGGAGCGCCCTCGACGACCTCCTTGGCCTCCTTCAGGCCAAGGTTGGTGAGCTCACGGACGGCCTTGATGACCTGGATCTTGTTGTCGCCGAAGCCCTCGAGCACGACGTCAAACTCGGTCTTCTCCTCGGCCTCAGCAGCGCCAGCAGCGGGAGCAGCGACAACAGCGGCAGGAGCAGCGGCGGAAACGCCGAAGGTGTCCTCGATAGCCTTGACGAGCTCGGAAGCCTCGAGAAGGGTCATTTCCTTAAGAGCATCGATGATCTCATCGGTGGTAAGCTTAGCCATTTCTAAGTCCTTTCGGTTTCCGTGCGAATGCACGGAGATCAGTTAAAACACAGCGCGAATGCGCCAGGGGTGCGGCGTTGCCGCCGCGGGTGAAAACAGCGACTAGGCTGCCTTCTGCTCGGAGACCTGCTGGATCGAACGAGCGAGACCAGAGGAAACGCCGTTGACGCAGACAGCGATGTCGCGAGCGAAACCGGAGATGAGACCGGCGATCTGGCCGAGAAGCTGATCCTTGGTGGGCAGCTCGGCGATAGCCTTAACATCATCAGCGGAAACGGCCTTGCCGTCGGAGATACCGCCCTTGATCTCAAGGACGCCCTTGGACTTAGCGGAGAAGTCCTTAAGGGCCTTAGCGGCCTCGACCGGCTCGGACTCGTAGAACACATAAGCGACGGGGCCGGCGAGGATCTCGTCGAGCTCGGGCTGCTCCTGGTTCTTGAGTGCGATCTTGACCAGGTTGTTCTTGTAGACCTTCATCTCGGCGCCGCACTCGCGAAGCTGATGACGCAGCTCCTGAGCCTGCTTAACCGTCAGACCGTTGTAATTGACGACGAACAGACCGGCGTTCTCGGCGATACGGGACTCGATCTCTGCAACCTTGTCGATTTTGTACTGCTGGGGCATGAATTACACCTCCTCGAATTCTTTCCGGGCACGGTCCGCCACAAGGACGTGACGGGGGCATGTCCAAAAAGAAAGCCCCCGCGCTGCATGAGCGACGGGGGCGAGAAGACATATCTACTCGACCACCTCGGCTGGCGGGATATCCCATTAAGCTCGCGGGCGATGCCCGTTTGCACCGGCTGTCTCTGGCAGCGGATTCGTGCGTGAACCGAAAGTATTATGGCGGGGACCCCGGCGTCGGTCAACGTAAATCCAAGCTGCACACAATTCCACCATCCGGCACGCGCCGCCGAAGGTCGGGCGCAAGGTTTTCGCTCGGTCAAGTCCTGGGCTCGCTCGGAAAGCACATTAAGCTGTCTCTTATACACATCTGAC
>URBB01000028.1 GCA_900545835.1 uncultured Collinsella sp.
CGCGCCGAGTTCGAGAAGATCACCCGCGACCTGCTCGAGCGCTGCAAGCAGCCTGTCACCAACGCCCTGCGCGACGCTAAGCTCAAGCTCTCCGATTTGACCGAGGTCATCCTCGTCGGCGGCTCCACCCGTATGCCCGCTGTCCAGGAGCTCGTCAAGACCATGACCGGCAAGCAGCCCAACATGTCCGTGAACCCCGACGAGGTCGTTGCCGACGGTGCTGCCGTCCAGGGCGGCGTGCTCACCGGCGACGTCGAGGGCATCCTGCTGCTCGACGTTACCCCGCTGTCGCTGGGCGTCGAGACCATGGGCGGCATCATGACCAAGATGATCGACCGCAACACCACGATCCCGACCTCCAAGACCGAGGTCTACTCCACCGCTGCCGACAACCAGACCAGCGTCGAGATCAACGTGCTCCAGGGCGAGCGCGAGCTTGCCCGCGACAACAAGTCGCTCGGTAAGTTCCAGCTGACCGGCATCCCGGCTGCCCGCCGCGGCGTGCCGCAGATCGAGGTCACGTTCGACATCGACGCCAACGGCATCGTCAAGGTCTCCGCTAAGGACAAGGGCACCGGCAAGGAGCAGCAGATCACCATTTCCGGCTCCACCGCTCTGTCCGACGACGAAGTCGATCGTATGGTCAAGGACGCCGAGGCTCATGCCGAGGAGGACAAGAAGCAGAAGGAAGAGGTCGAGGTCCGCAACCAGACCGACAGCCTGTGCTACTCCACCGAGCAGACCCTCAACGAGCTGGGCGACAAGGTTTCCGCCGACGTGAAGTCCAAGGCCGAGGCCGCTATCGCCGACGCCAAGAAGGCGCTCGAGGGCTCTGACGTCGAGGCCATCAAGGCCGCCGGCGAGTCCCTGCAGTCCGTGGCCTATGAGCTGGCCCAGGTTGTCTACGCCGACGCTCAGCAGCAGACCGACGGTGCCGCCGGCGCCCAGCCTGCCGACGATGACGTCGTCGACGCCGACTACGAGGTTGTGGACGACGAGGACAAGTAATCATGTCCGCCCGTAAAGCTCGCACGGAGGCGGCCGCCGTTGGTGCCGCCCCCGTTGACTCTGAGGAGAAGGACGTGAAGATTCCCGTAGAGGCCGCAGACGTTACCGAGGCCAACGAGGCCCCGGCCGCCGAGGCTGCCGAGAACCAAGTAGAGGATTCCAACAAGGAGGCGACGATGACCGAGGACGAGATGGTGGAAGCCGCTATCCGCGCCGGTGAGGAAGCCGCCGACAACGACTTTAAGCTCAAGTTCGAGCAGGCTCAGAAAGAGCTTGCCGACGTGCGCAACGAGCTCGATGCTGCGGCAGAGGCTCAGAAGGCCGCCGAGGACAAGGCAAAGGACGCCACCGAGCGCACCGCCCGTCTGCAGGCCGACTGGGAGAACTTCCGTCGCCGCACCGCCAATGAGCGTATCGCCGAGCGCGAGCGCGCGACCGAGAAGCTCGTCACCGCGCTGCTGCCGGTGGTCGACGATATCGAGCGTGCGATCGACCATGCCCGCAGCCAGGAGCTTGCCGACGACTTTAAGCAGTTCGTCGACGGTGTCGACGCGGTGCATGCCAAGCTGCTCGATGTGTTTGCGCACGAGGGCGTTGAGCCCATCGACCCCAAGGGCGAGGCGTTCGATCCGCTCGAGCACCAAGCCGTGGGTCGCGTCGAGGACGCGTCGCAGTACGATGAGACCGTCAACGACGTGTACCAGAAGGGCTACCGCATGGCGGATCGCATCCTGCGTTCCGCGATGGTGACGGTGACCTACGGCGGCGAGAAACGCCCCGCACCGGAGCCCGAAGCGGCGCCCGAGGATGCTGCGGCCGATACGGCCGAGAGCACCGAGGAGTAATTGAGAAGGGCCCCGGGGCAACACCCGGGGCCCTTTCTGGCCTAGTGCCATATGAAAGCATGAGCCGCCGCCCGCTGGGCGGCGGATGAAACAGGAGAGGAGCTACGATGGCTGCAGGCAAAACCTTCTATGACATCCTGGGCGTATCCAAGAGCGCCTCCGACAAAGAGATCAAGAGCGCGTTTCGCAAGCTCGCGCAAAAATATCACCCCGATGCCGGCGGCGACGAGGCCAAGTTCAAGGAGATCAGCGAGGCCTACGAGACGCTTTCGGACGAGAAGAAGCGCAAAGAGTACGACCAGATGCTCATGTTTGGCGGCATGCCGGGCGCGGGCGGCGCGTATGGCGGCGGCTACGGTGCCGGCGCGGGTGCCAGCGGCTGGGGCGACATCTTCGACAGCATCTTTAGCGGCAACGGCGCCTGGGGCAGCGATTGGGGCTCGGGCTTTGCCGGGGCTGCGGGCGCTGCCGGTGCCGGCGCGGGTCGCAGCCGTGCTCGCAAGGGCGGCGACCTGTCGCTGACCGTCGATGTGACGGCCGAGGACGCGTTTCGCGGCGTGACGCACAAGGTCACCTATCGCATTCCCTCGACAGGCGAGCAGCAGACCATTACGGTCTCGGTGCCCGCGGGCGCGGTCGACGGCGGCAAGCTACGCTACAAGCGTCGCGGCGAGTATGGCGTTGCCGGCGGCGAGCGCGGCGACCTGGTCGTGACCACGCATGTGGAGGAGCACCCGCTGTTTAAGCGCAAGGGTGCCGATGTGACCATGGAGGTGCCGATCTCGGTCTACGAGGCGGCGCTTGGCTGCACGGTTGATGTGCCCACGCCCGGCGGCGCGACGGTTCGTCTGAAGGTGCCCGCTGGCACCCAGACGGGCAAGAAGTTCCGCTTTAAGGAGATGGGCGCGCCCGACGTTAAGCACCGTGGCCGCACAGGCGCGCTGCTCGTCGAAATCAAGGTACAGGTCCCCACGAACCTGTCCGATGACGAGCGCGATGCTATGACCAAGCTGCGCGAGGCCGACACGCGCGATTATCGCGAGAAGGTCAACCGTTACAAGGCGACGTACTAGGGCGGTCGTGGCGCACACCCGCGCCCGCGGGCTTATGATGGACGATAACGAGACGGAAAGGGGTCAGGTAGCATGGCCGAGGACAATAGGAATAAACCGCTGTACATGATCAGCGTGGCGGCCGAGTTGACCGGCATGCATCCGCAGACTCTGCGCGTCTACGAGTCCAAGGGCCTGGTGAACCCCCAGCGCTCGGGCGGCAACACGCGTCTGTATTCGCGTGCCGATATCGAGCGCCTGGAGCTCATCAACCAGCTGACCGACGAGGGCATCAACCTTGCCGGCGTGGTGCGCATCCTCGATATGAAGGAGCGTGCCGAGGAGCGCGAGCGCGAGAACGAAAAGCTCCGCGCCCGCGTGCGCCAGCTCGAGGACGAGCTGCACGAGTACAAGATGCAGAAGAAGATCACCGCCCTGGCCCCGCGCGACGGCTCGGTTAACCCCGAACAGGTCATGCGCAAGCTTTTGGGCGCGGGAACCGATCTTTAGTTACGGCGGCTCTACGACGCAAATCCTAACAATATGAGAGTGGATAATCTCCCACTTTTGGTCCGCTTGAGGGCTAGAAACGGGAGGTTATCCACTCCCATTTTTGGCTGGCACTTGGGGACGTTCCTTCTGTGCCGGCACTTTGGAACACTCCTTGCGCCAATATCGCCCTGTGCTTTACTGAGATAAAGTGAACGCCGAGATTCGTAACCCGCTGGCAACCGTTCTATGGCACGATATTGAACGAATGTATGCTATGCGCCCAAATCTTTTGGGCAGAGTGGGAGACAGTATGGTCAAGCTGTACGAGGACGGCATCTACCTGCGTAACGGCAGCGAGGTTGTGCCTGAGGCCGAGGCCGCTGAGCGCGGCATTACGCAGACACCCGAGGATGCCAAGCGCGGCACCATCGCGTATTCGATCCTTCAGGCACACAATACGTCCGGCGACCCCGAGGCGCTCAAGATTCGCTTCGACGCCATGGCGAGCCACGACATCACCTTTGTCGGCATTATCCAGACGGCGCGTGCCTCGGGCATGGAGCAGTTCCCGCTGCCCTACGTGCTCACCAACTGTCATAACTCGTTGTGCGCCGTGGGCGGCACCATCAACGAGGATGACCATGTCTTCGGTCTCTCGGCGGCCAAAAAGTACGGCGGCATCTTCGTGCCCCCGCACATCGCGGTCATCCACTCCTTTATGCGCGAAAATTTTGCCGGCTGCGGCAAGATGATCCTGGGTTCCGACTCGCACACCCGCTACGGTGCCCTGGGCACCATGGCCGTGGGTGAGGGCGGCGGCGAGCTGGCCAAGCAGCTGCTGCGCGATACCTACGACGTCGCCTATCCCGGCGTCGTTGCCATCTACCTCACGGGAGCCCCGCGCCCCGGCGTGGGCCCGCACGACGTGGCGCTTGCCATCATCCGCGCCGTCTTTGCCAAGGGCTACGTCAAGAACAAGGTCATGGAGTTCGTGGGCCCCGGCATCGCGAGCATGACGACCGACTACCGTAATGGCGTCGATGTCATGACCACCGAGACCACCTGCCTCTCTTCCATCTGGGCGACTGACGAGGACACACACGCGTTCCTCACCATGCACGGCCGCGGTGACGACTACCGCGAGCTCAAGCCTGCCGATGTCGCCTATTACGACGGCTGCGTAGAGGTCGACCTGTCGAGCATCAAGCCCATGATCGCGCTGCCGTTCCATCCTTCCAACGGCTTTGAGATCGACGAGCTCAACGAGAACCTCGAGGACATCCTGCACGAGGTCGAGCTCGAGGCCGCCAAGATCGGCGAGGGCAAGACGCACTTTAGCCTGCTCGACAAGATCGTCGACGGCAAGCTGCACGTGCAGCAGGGTGTTATCGCCGGCTGCTCGGGCGGCAACTACGACTCCGTGGTCCAGGCTGCCCGCGTGCTCAAGGGCGCCAACACCGGCTGCGGCGAGTTCTCGCTGTCGGTCTATCCCACGAGCCAGCCCGTGGCGCTCGAGCTTACACGCCGCGGCTATATCTACGACCTTATGGAGGCTGGCGCGATTGTGCGCACGGCGTTCTGCGGCCCGTGCTTTGGTGCCGGCGACACGCCTGCCAACAACGGCCTTTCGATCCGCCACACCACGCGCAACTTCCCCAACCGCGAGGGTTCCAAGCCGGGCAATGGCCAGCTGAGTGCCGTGGCCCTGATGGACGCCCGCTCCATTGCGGCGACGGCTGCCAACGGCGGCGTCCTGACGCCGGCGACCGATCTGCCCGAGGAGACTTGGGACGAGGCCTGCGAGTACACCTTCGACGACGCTCCCTACAAGAAGCGCGTGTACTGGGGCTTTGGCAAGGCGGAGCCTGCCGACGAGCTGGTCGAAGGCCCCAACATCAAGCCGTGGCCCGCGATGGAGCCCCTCGGCGACGACATCCTGCTCAAGGTGTGCTCCAAGATTATGGACCCGGTCACCACGACCGACGAGCTCATTCCTTCGGGCGAGACGAGTTCCTTCCGCTCCAACCCGCTGGGCCTGGCCGAGTTTACGCTGAGCCGTCGCGATCCGGCCTACGTGGGCCGCTCCAAGGAGGTCGACGCCGTGGAGAAGCGCCGCGTGGCCGGAGAGGCCGCGGGCGACCTGGCGGCGCTCGATGCCGAGCTTGCCGGTGTGTTCGAGGCGCTGGCTGGTGCGGGTGTCGCGTCCGATGCCAAGGCGACTGAGTACGGCTCCATGCTCTATGCCAAGAAGCCGGGCGACGGTTCTGCCCGCGAGCAGGCTGCGAGCTGCCAGCGCGTAATTGGCGGCCTGGCCAACATCGTCCACGAATACGCCACCAAGCGCTATCGCTCCAACGTGATGAACTGGGGCATGGTGCCCTTTCAGATGGAGGCCGAGCCCAACTTTGAGGTGGGCGACTACGTCTTTGTGCCGGGTATCCGCGCCGCGCTCGACGGCGACCTAAAGGACATCGCCGCCTACGTGGTGCGTGCCGACGGTGCGGTCGAGCAGATTGAGCTCTACATTGCCGATATGACGGCAGAGGAGCGTGCCATCGTCAAGGCCGGCTGCCTGATCAACTACAACAAGTTCAAGGCCGCTGCCGAGTAACGCACATACTTGTCCGCCCCGGTTATACCTTTCCCTGCCGCTCACGCGCTTCGCGAGGGTCGCGTCAGAGAAAGGTATAACCGGGGCTACTTGTTAAGTGCTGCTCGTTGGGTCTTGAGGGCGCTAAAATCGAGGTTGCAACTCTCCTCTATGGGGGAGTGCGCCTTTGTTCATATGCTATCTAGAATTGACAGTATGAAGTTGGCGCTTTAAAGTGAGCTCAAAACACTCTCGTTTGTGGAGTTGAAGATGAAGCGTTGCACTTCTGTTTTGTTGCTGTTGGTGGCTTGCGTCGTCGCTGCTGCGGGCGTGGTCCTATTTGGCTCGCTTATCTTCTATGGGCCGAGTGGGGTTGAGCAGACGGTTGAGATGGCGTCCCTTGTTGCATCGATGCCCGGGCAAATGATTTCGGACGTTACAAAGCCCGATGAGATAACGCTCGATATCGAGGAAACGCCGGGCATTCTAAGCATAAGCAACTACCCCATGATTGAACTTGGCTCGTCTCGCTATACCAAGGACGAGAAGTTGTCCCGACAGGCGCTGGACTTGCTAAACGGGCGTTCGTTCAAACGCTGGGACGGTTGGGATGCCTATGAGCGCCGACGTGGTTCTGTGAACGGTGGCTACTATACAACGCTGAAGTTGTATTCATCTGATGGCAAACTGATGCGCACCGTTAACTACAATCCGGAATACGCAAAAGCCGGAGGTGGGGACGGCGTCTATATCCAAGATGGCGGCGTGACCTACATTCTTGAAGGCGACCAGCAGCAGGTGATCGATTTTTTGGATCGTTGCGTGATGGACGCGTACGACCAGACCTGCCTGCCCGACCCGCAGACTGCACGCGATGGTGGGTCTGCTCGTACATGGCTATTCGAGGATGAGATGCCCTGGACCGCCGAATCGGGAAGCACGGGCTCGGCAAAAGAGTAGAGAACGCGACCACCACAAAGGTGCCCCTTTGCGGTGGTTTTCAGTCTGTCTCGATCTGTAACATCTGGGCCGTTAAAAGTGGGCTTGGTGTTGCAGATTTAGATTATCGATTCGGGTGTCTTCTGTTTATCTCGATCTGTAACAGGTGGACCCTTATTTGCCGAGTAGTTGTTACAGATTTAGACAAACGGGCGCTGCCGATCATTTCATCTCAATCTGTAACATCTGGGGTCAAAAACGGCCGCTAGATGTTACAGATCGAGACAGATGAGCGCCGGAGTCGAAAATCACCACAAAGGTGCCTGTCCCCTTTGTGGTGGTGGGGGGCGGGCTCGATGTTATTGTGATCGCTGGGCAGCATTTTAATGAATGTCTCTACAGGATTTCATCTGGGGTGGCGGGTTTGGTTGTTTTGGGGATGCCGAGTTTGGACGACGCGAAATCGTCAACATTGTCCTTAATTCCGTCTTTGGTGTAGACGGTGACCATATAGGTGCTGTGTCCGAATTCGCTCTTGTCGCGTGTTGCCCAGGCCTGCCAGTAGGCGGCCCCACTTCGCCCTTCGATTTTTCCGACACGGCGGAGTTCTGTTCGCTTTAATTTCTGGTTGCTATAGATGGTTCGACCGTCCTCCTCGGTGAGCCCGCACTGTCCAAGCATCTTGTCGAGGACTTGGTTCATGTGGCGCTCATCGGTGTTTGGTGCGTAGTCGTAGGCGAGGGTGATGGAGTCGAGTGGCTGGTCGTCGATCAGATAGTTTAGCGCCTGAGGTTCAAGGCAGAAATGGGGGGAGCATCCGTCGATCTGACCGAGCAGTGGCAACTTTGACTGCCAAAATCCGGTGGGAATTCTATCTTCGTAAAACACGCCGCGGCAGATAAAGGAGAGCGAGGTGGCACGCGAGCCGGCGTCGACCATCCCGCACAAATCGAAGGGCGAGGCGATACCGAGAGAAAAGGGCGTGATGACGATAAGGAAGAGCATCACGATGGGTACGGCGAGAATGGCGATGACGTTGCGACCGGTGGAATGAGACTGCTTCATATGATCTCCCCGAAACAAAAAGCTGTTGAGGATAGATAGAAATAGATAAATTCAGATAACAAATTAAGTTTAATCTCATGGCGTGAGATGGTCGACCGTTAGCGTCGAAACCCACCACAAAGGTGCCTGTCTCCTTTGTGGTGGTGGGGAGCGAGCGGCTTCTTTTGGTGATAGTGTTAGCTGACGGTATCATTAGGGCAAATGACGCAGATCTGCATTGCGAGGTGTTTTGCTGTGAGTCGCTCTGCCCGTATTGGATTGATTGCTCTGGCGCTTGCGATCGCCGTGGTTGGTGTGGGCGTTGTCGGTATGGCATTTCTGCCTGCTGCGGTGACGGAGCCGGTGGTTAAGCCTGTGACTCAATCAGTCGAACTTCTGACCGGCGACGAAAAACCCGAGACCATTACTGTTGATTTTGATGAGAAACCGGCAGCGCTGGGCATTAGCAATTATCCGCGCATTCAGCTTGGGGCCATGCGCTACACCATGGACGCGAGCCTAATCAGCAAAGCAACCGAGCTGCTCAAAGGCAAAACCTTTAAGCGTTGGTACGGATATGCGTCCTATCGGGCAAAAGCGAACGACATGGTTGGCGGATGCCACTCTTCCATCGAGCTGGATACCGCGAACGGCGCAAAGCTATGTGATGTCTCGTACGATCCGGGTTACGAGGGCAATGAGGGTCCGGGCATCTACATCATGGACGGCGATGTGGCCTATGTCATGGAGGGCGACCAGACCGAGCTCAACGAGTTTATGGGTCAGTGCATTCAGGATGCCTATGAACAGACCTGCCTGCCCGACCCGCAGGCTGCACGCGATAGTGGGTCTGCTCGTACATGGCTATTCGAGGATGAGATGCCCTGGAACGCCGAATCGGGAAGCACGGGCTCGTCAAAAGAGTAGAGAACGCGACCACCACAAAGGTGCCCCTTTGCGGTGGTTTTCAGTCTGTCTCGATCTGTAACATCTGGGCCGTTAAAAGTGGGCTTGGTGTTGCAGATTTAGATTATCGATTCGGGTGTCTTCTGTTTATCTCGATCTGTAACAGGTGGACCCTTATTTGCCGAGTAGTTGTTACAGATTTAGACAAACGGGCGCTGCCGATCATTTCATCTCGATCTGTAACATCTGGACCCAAAAACGGCTGCTAGATGTTACAGATCGAGACGGTTGGTCGTCGGGGATGCAGTGGGTCGGCGTCTCAGTACCCTATCCTTCAATCACTCAGAAAATCTTATATATAGAGACTTAGATTTGTGTATAAGATCGCGCAAAGCTGGCAACAATACTTTTCGAACAACGTGAAGCCGCCCCGTAGGGCGGCCACCCCAAGAGAGGTGATTCCATGAGAATCGATAAGCTAGCAATGACGTCGCGCGAGGCGCTGCAGACCGCCATGAGCACGGCTGCCGATGCGCAGGCCGGCGCGGTGGAGCCGATTCATCTGCTGTCTGCCCTGCTCGGTGCCGGCGAGCGCAATATCTCCGTGATCATCGAGCGCATCGGTGCCGACCCGGCTCAGCTCGCACGCTCCACACAGGATGCCATCGACCACGCGCCCAAGGTTTCGGGCGAGGGCCAGCAGATGGGCCTGTCCAACGAGCTCGTCCGCGTCATCGAAAAGGCCGAGAAGAAGGCCACCAAGATGGGCGACAGCTTTGTGGTGACTGAGCATCTGCTGATGGCGCTTGCCGAGGACAAGGGCGAGGCGGGCCGCGTGCTGCGCGACGCCGGCGTCACCAAGGAGCGCATCGAGCAGGTCTACGAGGAACTGCGTGGCGATGACCGCGTGACGTCTGCCGAGGACAAGACCCAGTTTGAGGCGCTGGAGCAGTACGGACGCAACATCTGCGATCTTGCCCGCGCCGGCAAGCTCGACCCTGTCATCGGCCGTACCGACGAGATTCGTCGTACCATCCAGGTCCTGTCCCGTCGCACCAAGAACAACCCCGTGCTCATCGGCGAGCCGGGCGTGGGTAAAACTGCCATCGTCGAGGGCATCGCCCAGCGTATCGTGGCCGGCGACGTGCCGAGCACCCTGCGCGACCGCGACCTCATCGAGCTCGACATGAGCGCGCTGGTCGCCGGCGCCAAGTACCGTGGTGAGTTCGAGGACCGCTTGAAGGCCGTGCTCAAGGAAGTGCAAAAATCGGAAGGCAAGGTCATCCTGTTCATCGATGAGCTCCACACCATCGTGGGCGCGGGTGCCACCGAGGGCTCCATGGACGCCGGCAACATCCTCAAGCCTGCGCTCGCCCGTGGCGACCTGCATGCGATCGGCGCGACCACGCTCGACGAATACCGCAAGTACATCGAGAAGGACGCGGCGCTCGCCCGTCGTTTCCAGACCGTGATGGTCAGCGAGCCCACCGTCGAGGACACCATTTCGATCCTGCGTGGCTTGAAGGAGAAGTACGAGATCTTCCACGGCGTGCATATCACCGATAGCGCGCTCGTGGCAGCTGCCGACCTCTCCGATCGCTACATCGCCGACCGTTTCCTGCCCGACAAGGCCATCGACCTGGTCGATGAGGCGGCAAGCCGCCTGCGCATGGAGCTCGACAGCATGCCGGTCGAGATCGATGCCACCACGCGTCAGCTCACCCAGCTGCAGATCGAGGAGCAGGCACTCATGAAGGAGACCGACGACGCTTCCAAGGAGCGTCTGGAGGCCTTGCGCCAGGAGATTGCCGAGGTTCAGGAAAAGCTCAACGTGCAAAAGGCCGGCTGGCTCAACCAGAAGAACGCCATCGACCACGTGCAGGAGCTCAAGGGCCAGCTCGATGAGGCCAAGAGCGAAGAGGAGCGCGCGACGCGCAATGGCGACCTGGGCCGTGCGTCCGAGCTGCGCTACTCCGTGATCCCGGGCTTGCAGCAGCAGATTCAGGATTCCGAGGCCGCGCTCGAGGCGCAAAAGCAGCAGGACGGCGAGGGCCTGAACGAGCAGGTGACCTCCGATGAGATCGCCGAGGTCGTGAGCGCTTGGACCGGTGTGCCCGTCTCCAAGATGATGCAGGGCGAGCTCGACAAGCTGAAGGGCCTGGAGGGCGAGCTGCATAAGCGCGTCATCGGCCAGGACGAGGCGGTCTCCGCTGTCGCCGCGGCCGTGCGTCGCAGCCGTGCGGGTCTCTCCGATCCGGACAAGCCCATCGGCAGCTTCTTCTTCCTGGGCCCCACCGGCGTGGGCAAGACCGAGCTCGCCAAGGCGCTGGCCGAGTGCCTGTTCGATGACGAGCGTGCGCTCGTGCGTATCGACATGTCTGAGTACATGGAGAAGTTCAGCGTCCAGCGTCTGATCGGTGCGCCTCCGGGATACGTGGGCTACGACGAGGGCGGCCAGCTCACCGAGGCCGTGCGCCGTCGTCCGTACTCCGTGATCTTGCTCGACGAGATGGAGAAGGCCCATCCGGATGTCTTTAACGTGCTGCTGCAGGTGCTTGACGACGGCCGTCTGACTGACGGTCAGGGTCGCCAGGTGTCCTTCAAGAACACGATCATCATCATGACGTCTAACGTGGGTTCCAAGGCCATCGCCGAGCTTTCCGGCAAGGACGAGGAGGAGATGCGCCATCAGGTCAACGCGGCCATGGCTCAGACCTTCCGCCCCGAGTTCCTCAACCGTATCGACGATATCGTGGTGTTCCATCCGCTCGGCATGGCGCAGATCGAGAAGATCGTCGACATCCAGCTCGCCGACGTCCGCGCGCGTCTGGCCAAGGAGCGCATGACGCTTGCCATCACCCCGGCGGCCAAGCAGATGCTCGCCGTGGGCGGCCTGGACCCGGTCTTTGGCGCCCGTCCGCTCAAGCGTCTGGTCCAGCGCGAGGTCGTGGATGCCATCGCCGCCGCTATCATCGACGGCACGGTGCGCGAGGGCGATCAGGTGACGGTCGATGTCGACAAGGACGGCGGCTTTACCGTCGTGTGCGACAATACGCCGGCGGCCACCTACGAGGTCCCCGACGCCGAGTAGATTTTGGGCCATGCCTTAAAATCTGCCTTTTGAGCCGAACGCCAAGGGCGGCGGATCCGATTGGGTCCGCCGCCCTTTTTCGTGCGACAATCGATGGTGTTGAACGTGAGCACATGGCAAGGAGCTATGCAGATGAAAGACGAGAACAAGACGAACGCACCGGTGGCTGAGGCGGCGCCCGCCGCACCGAAGACTCCGTCTAAACCGGCACCCAAGCCGCGCGACCCCTACATCCGTGCCGAGAACGAGGACGATGACGGCTACGATCCCTACAGCGATCGCCGCCCCGAGCGCGAGCCAATGTTCGAAGCCGACCCGTGGCGTTAAAGTAGCCAAAAGAGCCCCGTCCCAAAAAGACTGCCCTCGCTGCGGCCGGCTAGTCCTGGCCTTGATGCTTGGCAGCAGAATAACTTGATTATCCATTAATCAAGTTGCACGCAATCTTGCTCTCCTGCTAATCAAGAATCAGTATAATCTTGATTAGCAAGAGAGCAAGATTGGAGAATCATGGCATTCAACGACTTGGTGGCCCAGAAAATAAAGGACTTTGAGCAACAAGGAGTTCCGCAGGTTTTTGAGCGAGACCTTGATCTAGGAAACCCACAGGAGCCAAAGCGCGACAACATCGTAAATGTGATTGTGGGGGCCCGCCGTTGTGGAAAGACGTATCGCCTGTATCAGGAGATGCGGCGGCTTCAGAGCCGGGGCGTCGAGCTTGACCGGATGCTTTACTTCAATTTTGAGGATGAGCGCTTGCGCCCGTATGAGCCATCGCTGCTGGCGGACGTGCTCGACACGTTCTATGCACTGTATCCTGTTGCTCGAACCGAGGGCGCTTACATTTTCTTTGACGAGATCCAGGAAATTCCCGAATGGGGTGCGTTTCTGCGGCGTGTAGTCGATACGGAGAAAGCGACCGTCTATGTGACGGGATCTTCTTCCAAGATGCTGTCCTCAGAACTTAAGAGCGAGTTCAGGGGTCGTTCTCTTGTGCGAGAGCTTTTTCCGTTGAGTTTTTCGGAATACGTTCGATATAAGACGGGGAGCGTCCCCGAGCCAGATGCGACCTTTTCCCCGAGCGATGCAGCGCTGCTTCGACATCATCTGATCGGGTATCTTGAACAAGGGGGATTCATCGCGACACTTGAGCAGACGCCTGCAGACGCGATTCAGCTGCTACAGGAATATGCTTCGCGAACGGTCGCCATGGACGTCGTTGAACGTTACGACGTCAAGAACCCTCGCCTGGCATCGCTGTTCTTGACGCGGTGTATGGCATCTTCGGGACGAGAGCTGTCAGTGAACAAAGTGTACAACGAGTTCAAGAGCAGACAGATACCCGTCAGTCGTAATTCGCTCAGCGATTTACTTGAGTATTATGAGGACGCCTACCTGTTATTTTCTGTGCCGGAGTTCACGCGTTCACTGGCAAATAACATGCGGTCTGCGTCTAAGGTCTACGCTGTCGACCCTGCGATGTTTGGAGCATTCTCTCCCGCATCGGCATTGGACCAGGGTCAGAGGCTCGAGACCGCAGTGTTCAATGCGCTAAGAAGAAGGACTCCCGCGGTGAGGACCGGCTCGGTCTGCTGCCTGCTAATCAAAGAGAAGAGCAAAAGCCATGAGGTAGACTTTGTGGCTGGGGACGCGCTTCTCATGCAGGCGTATAACCTGATTCAGGTGAGTGCGGATATGGCAAGCGAGAAAACGCGCGAGCGCGAAATCGCCGCCCTCGATGTCTCGATGGCCCAGTTCGATCTTGGTGAGTCGGTAATCGTTACCATGGATGAGCAGGCCGATATTCCATGCGAACACGGTGTGGTGCACGCTGTGCCCGCATGGAAGTGGCTCCTTGCCTAATCATCCTCAAAGTATCTAAAAGAGCCCCGTTCCAAAAAGACTGCCCTCGCTGCGGCCGGCTAGTCCCGAGCCTTGATGCTGGGCGGCAGAATTTGGGCGAGGTAGTCGCACTCGAGCTTGGTCGCGGCGTCTGCCTTGCCGTCTTTGCCGACCAGCACGTTTTTGATCTGGCTGTTAGCCTACCAAGAGTGCTGACGGCTCCGCATAAAGTACGGCAGAGTGCCACCTCGCAAACGGAGTTAGCTTGATTCGCTTACGCGCACTTCAAAGTCAAAGGAGTTGCTTTCGCCTCGATACGTCGCCACGGAATACTCGACGGGAGAGTCAAGCGCGTCTCGTGCAACGGTTTGGAAAATGATGAGGGGGTCGCCCTCCTCAATGTCGAGCAGGGCGGCGGTTGTCATATCGGCTTTTGAGACCTCGAGGTGACGGCGCGCTCGCTCGACTGGGTTGCCAGATTCGCTCATGGCAAAATACAGGCTGGTCTCTTCAAAGTTGACGGCATCGAAGTCTTGGTACGGTTTGCAGGGAATATAGCTTTCCACAAATACGTTGGGTGTGTCGTCGGCATATCTTAGGCGGACGAGTTTGTAGACGTCTTCGCCGGGCTCTAACTCAAGCTTGCCGGCGATTTCGGTTGTTGCTTTGACGCGCTTGAAGGTGAGGACCTTGGTGCGTGGCACGCGCCCGGCTCGTTTCATCTCATCTTCGAAGCTCATGATGCGCATGGCAAAGGTCTGATCGACCTTGGGGAGCGTTACAACGGTGCCGCGCCGCCGCCGTTTTTCCAAGTAGCCCTCGCTTACAAGCGCTTGCATGGCCTGGCGAATAGTTGACCGGCTGACGCCGTACATATCGCATAGCTGCATTTCAGAGGGAATGGCTTCGCCTACGGCGTACGTGCCGTTTTTTATTTTGGCGAGTAGATCATCTTTGATTTGGTCGTAGAGCGTCATTTTGTCATACCTTTTTAAGGCCGAAGTTAGAACGAATATAACATATGGGACAGAGCCATAAGGCTCCGCTCCGATGGCCGGGTTAATTTTGTTGGCTCGCCGATGCTGCCACTCGCCACCGTAACTCCTTTCGTTGCGCTTAATCATATATGTATGACCAAAATGTTGATAGTTTGAGTCTATTCCGCTTCATAAACGGTATTAAATCAGACATAAACGGTAAAACGGATTATGTAGCAGTAATATGTATGACAATATGTTAGGATGTAGGCATGCACCAACCCCAATGAAGGGAGCCGTCATGGCACGTTACACGCTCGATGATCTCGCCCGCTTGGTTGATCACACCAACCTTCACCCCGACGCCACGCGCGAGGATATGGAGAAGCTCTGCCAGGAGGCAAAGGACTATCACTTCAAGATGGTCGCCATCAATTCCGTCCAGTCCAAGCTCTGCTCCGAGCTCCTCGCCGGCACCGACATCCATACCGGCGCCGCCATCAGCTTCCCCCTCGGCCAGACCACCATCGCCACCAAGGTCTTCGAGACCAAGGACGCATTGGCCAACGGCGCGAACGAGATCGATTACGTGGTCAACCTCACCGAGCTCAAGGCCGGCAACTGGGCCTACATCAAGGATGAGATGCAGCAGATCGTCGACATCTGCCGTGATGCCGGCGTCCCCTCCAAGGTCATCTTCGAGAATTGCCTGCTCACCGAGGATGAGAAGCTCGAGCTGTGCAAGATCGCAAGCGTGGTCCTGCCCACTTTCGTGAAGACCTCCACCGGATTCTCCACTGGCGGCGCAACCGTCGAGGACGTCCGACTCATGCGCGAGCACACCGACCCCCGTGTTAAGGTTAAGGCCGCTGGTGGTATCCGCACCGCCGACGCTTTCCTCGATATGGTTCGTGCCGGTGCCGAGCGCATCGGCTGCAGCGCCGGCATACCCATCATCGACGAGTTACGTGCGCGCATGGAGCGCGACGGTATCGACGCCTTCGAGCTGTAAGGAGTGCATATGGGTCCTATCCTGCTCAAACCCAACTATATTACCCCCGTCTGGTCGGGTCCGCGCGTCAACGAGGCGCGCGGCCTTTCCGGGGACACCTTATACGGCGAGTCGTTTGACGTGTCTGTACACGATGGGTTGGTCAACGATGTCGACGGTGGCCCGTTCGACGGCATGCCGCTCGATCGCGTGATAGCCGAGAACAAGGCCGCCATCATGGGCGAGCTCAATCACGACGGCATCGTGCAGATCATCACGATGGATGCTGGCGAAAACCTATCCGTTCAGGTGCATCCCGACGAGGCATACGCCCGCGAACACGAGTCCGACCACGAGAAGGCGGAGTCTTGGTACATCTTGGACGCCGAGCCCGGTGCCTCGATCATTTGCGGCACGACGACCGACGACCTCGATGCGCTGCGCGACGCGACGGCGGATGACAGTGTGGGCGACCGCTACGGAAGGCGCGTCCCCGTGAGCGAAGGTGACTTCGTGTTAATCCCTGCGGGGACCCTGCATGCGATGGGCGAGGGCGTGTTCGCCCTCGAGGTCGGTAGCCTGGGCTTCAAGACGTATCGGTTGTGCGATTGGGGCCGCGGTCGCGAGCTTCATGTCGAGCAGGCGTTCGACGTGCTCGACACCTCAATCCGTCCCGAGCCCGCGCATTTCGGCGCCTTCGATCCGAAGGCCCCCGCGAGTGTGCGTCGTGGCGTCACGCACAGCCTGTTCACCTCAGACGTCGTTGACGTCCGGGGCGAATGGGAGTGCCCCCTGGGCGATCGGTATGCCGTGCTGTCCTGCGTGGGCGGCCATGCCCGGGTGGTCACGGACGACGGCGCCGTCGAGCTCCCCCGTACCGTCTCTGCACTGATTCCTGCGAGTGCGGGTTCGTTCACGGTCGAGGGGACGTGTCGCGTGTTGGTAAGCCGCGTCGTCGATGGGCGTGACGGCCAGCGCGACGGGGAGTAATGGGAGGTCAATATGTCCGGATCAAAGCCTCGCGTTGTGGTGACGGGTGCAAATGGGTATCTTGCGAGCCTCATTCGTTTGTACAACGCCGATAAGTTCGATTTTGTCAACGTTACAAGGACCGACGTTGACCTTTCCAATGTTGAGGAAGTTGCCGAGTTTATTGCCGGCCTCGATTTCGATGTCTGCCTTCATACGGCAGCTGACGCTTCGACTGCCCATTGCGAGAATGACCCCGAGGGAACGCATCGAATCAATACGGAGTCGGCGATTGCCATTGCGCGGGCCTGCCGTGCCTGTGGCGCCCGTATGGTTTTCTTTTCAACCGAGCAGTGTTTCAATGCCTCGACAGGCGAGCCTCCGTTTCACGAGGACGACGAGATGGCTACCACTACGCGATACGGTGCACAGAAGATGGAGGCGGATGATTGGATCAGGGAAAACCTCGACAATTATCTGATCTTGCGCCTTTCGTGGATGTTTGGTCTTCCCATGCCTGGGGCAAAGCCCGCCCCCAATATCCTGACGAATGTTTTGCACGCAGTTCGGACGGGAGAGCCGGCGGCGTTTCGCGTGCATGAGCGGCGGAACATGACGTACGGTCTGGAGCTTGCAAACGCCCTGCCGCAAATCCTTATGCTGCCCAGTGGGGCATATCATTTTGCGAGCCAAAACGGCTTGAGCACGTATGAGACCGCGCGCCTTGTTGCGCGGCGACTTGGTTGTGCCGAGCAGAGTATCGATGAGCTCGTGCTTCCGGACACTACGACCTATGCTGACCGACCCAGGGACTTTCGTCTTTCATCTGAAAAGCTTGCACGAGCGGGGGTGCGCCTCGGAACGTTTGAAGATAGCCTCGAAAGCTGCTTGAAGGATTTTGGATTAATTTAGCTAAAAGAGCCCCGTTCCAAAAAGACTGCCCTCGCTGCGGCCGGCTAGTCCTGAGCCTTGATGCTGGGCAGCAGAATCTGGGCGAGGTAGTCGCACTCGAGCTTAGTCGCGGCGTCAGCCTTGCCGTCCTTGCCGACCAGCACGTTCTTGATCTGGCTGTAGGTATAGCGGTTGCCGGTCGTGAGCTCGACCAACTCAATCGCCTGGTCCATGGGATAAGTCGATACGGGGTCCTGCGTGCGCCCGTTGATGGTCTGCGCCACCACGTACGGATAGACGGGGCCGCTCGCGTAGACGGTGTAGCCGTTGCCCAGGTTGGCCGCTCCCAAAACCGTATCGCCGTCGTCGGGCGTAAAGCTCTCGCCGTCGCGCACGGTGACAAGCGTCACGAGCGGCGTATTGGTATCGCCCGCCAGATAAATGCACAGCGTGTTGCCGTTTTGCCACGTCGCGACCTTGCCATACCACTCAACGGGAATATCGAGCTGATACAGGTCGGTTGCTTTATGCCGAGCGTCGGCGTCGCGGGCGGCCTGCGCCTCGCGTGCGCTTACGGCGCTAACGGCAGCGTCGCGGCGCGTGGTCGCCGCCTGCTGCAACACCTTGGCGACCGCGGCGGAGCTCACCCCGCCCTCCTCGGCATACTTGGCGGCGGCGTCAATCTGGTCATCGGTCACCGTATCGGACGCGGGCACCTTGAACGTAAAGCTGGCCTGGTCGCGCAGGTCCTGCCCGTCACTCTTTACCGTAACCTGGGCCTTGGTTGTTGGGATGGTGTAGATGGTGCCGTCGGCCGCGATGGGGGAGGCAGCGATGGAGAGCGTGTAGTCGCCAGGCAGCAGCTTGATGCCGCGGCCATGCTCGTCCACGTAGAGCGTTTCGCTCACAGAAGAGCCATCGGAATCCTGACCGCTCACCTGCACGGGAATCTTAGAGCCGGTCGAGCAGTCGAGCCCCGCGGCACGTACGCCGATTCGCACCGACATCATGGTATGCGCATTCGCAGCAACAGTGGCGGCCTGCTCTTGCCGGTATCCGTTCCACGCGGCATATCCTGCCCCACCGGCGACCAGCGCGATCGCCACGACGCCGGCAATCATTAAATTGCGACGCCTGGGAGACATCTTGCGACGGCGATCTTGGGCTTCGCGTGCTGAGGGAACGGACGGCAGGGGGATATCGCCCATGGCGACGGTCTCGTCGACAGCCGGCGCAGAACCCAGGCCGGGGAGCTCACGCGTCAGCGAATCATCGGCCGGCACGTCGCTGAGCAGCATGGTCGCCTCGCTTGTGTCGGATTCCGACTGCCCCTCGGCTTCGGCTTCGTCCGCGCCCTCAACTTCGGCATCCTCAATGCGGGCTTCGTCCTGGGCGCGCTCGATATTGCTTTCGCCCTCATCGAGCTCAATCGCGCCGTCGACTTCCTCGCCCGGCGCATTGTCCTGCGTGTCGTCGAATTCCTCGTCAAGCGCGATGTCTCCCACCGCGACTTGGTCAAGGCTCTCCAAGGCCTCGGCGCACGCCTGGGCATCTTGTGCCGCATCCTCGCGGCCGCATGTCTCGTCACTCATACATCCCCCAAGTTCGATATCGGCTCAACAATGTACCCAAAAACGGGGCCATATAGAGCTGCCATGCGATTGGAAATCCGATTTTATCGGTGCGGTATGTTCTGAACGCGCGTGCGACAGACACTATGACCCAATCCGAGGGCACTAAAAAGATAGGAGCCCCCGCTCG
>URBB01000029.1 GCA_900545835.1 uncultured Collinsella sp.
CCGGTCTCGTGGGCTCGGAGATGTGTATAAGAGACAGGCGTGAGCCCGAGGCCGAGCTGGTCTCGCTGGCACAGGACAGGGGCTGTGCCATCTTGCTGACCGATGATCCCGAGGAGTTTCTGCTGCGTTTGGCGCACACGTACCGTCTGGAGCTTGGCTGCCTGGTCGTTGGCATTACCGGTTCCATCGGCAAGACGACGACCAAGGACGTGCTCGCCGCTGTACTCGCCAAGCGCTATCGTGTCTGGGCCACCAAGGGCAATTTCAATAACCTGATCGGCATGCCGCTCACGGTGCTTTCCGCTCCGGCCGATACCGAGGTCCTGGTGCTCGAGATGGGCATGAACCATTTCCACGAGATTGAGCGTCTGTCCCAGTCCGCCAATCCCAACCTTGCCATCGTAAGCAAGATTGGTACCTCTCACATCGGCATTTTGGGCAGCCGCGAGAACATCGCCCGCGCTAAGGCCGAGATTGTCCAGGGTATGTGCGCCGCCGGCGACTTCTTGCCGCTGCTGGTTTTGGGCGGTGAGGACGACTTTACGCCGTTCATTCGCGATACGTTCGCCCAGCCTGCTGGTATCGACGTGATGCTGGCCGGCGTCTCGGACGATGATGAGGTCCGTGCCCGCGACATTCGTGTTGATGACGAGGGCCGTCCGGTCTTTACGCTCGATTTTGGCCAGGGTGAGACGATCGATACCATGCTTGCCATCCCCGGCGTGCAGTCCGTTCCTAATGCCGTTAAGGCCGCCGCGGTTTCCTATCGCCTGGGCGTGACGCCCGAGCAGATCGATGCTGCCTTTAGGGGCCTCACGATCACCGGTCACCGCCAGGAGATCAAGCGCGCCAAGAGCGGTGCCCGCGTCATCGACGATTCCTATAACGCCAGTGCCGAATCCATGGCTGCTGGCCTCGATCTACTGTGCTCGCTTTCGTGCACGGGGTCTCGCATGGCGATCCTGGGCGAGATGGGCGAGATGGGCGATGAGGCTCCTCGCATGCATGAGCTCGTGGGCGCCTATGCGGCCGCCAAGAAGCTCGACATGCTGGCGTGCGTGGGTGGTGAGCTGGCCCAGCTTATGGCCGATGCCGCGCGCATGATGGGCATGGACGAGGACCGCATCCAGGTGTTCTCCGATTATCAGCAGGTGCTCGACCGCATGGGCGGCGCGCTTGAAAAACATGATGTTGTACTGGTCAAGGGTTCCCGCTTTGTTGAGCTCGACCGCTTTGTGGAAGGTGTGTGCTAGCCCATGTTCGGCAATCCCTCGTATCCAACGTATCAGGCTTTTTTGGGGCTTGGCATCGCCGCTGCCATTGCGCTGCTGCTCATGCCGTGGTGGATCAAGCTGCTCAAGGTCGAGGGTATCGGCCAACAGGTCCGAGCCGACGGCCCCAAGCGTCATTTGATTAAACAGGGTACGCCGACCATGGGCGGCGTCATCATCCTTGTTGCGATTTCGCTGACCTGCCTGCTGATGGGCAAGCTCACCACCGAGCTCGTGCTCGTGCTGCTCGCCACGCTGGCGACCGGCGTGCTGGGCCTGATCGACGACCTGACCTCCGTTACGCATGGGCGCTCGCTCGGTCTGACGCCTCATGCCAAGATGATCGGCCTAACCATTATCTGTGTCACCTTTACGGTACTTGCCGTTAACTGGTGCGGCGTCGCCCCCGAGATTCGTTTTCCCGGCGGCCTGACGATTGACCTTGGCGTGCTTTCGACCACCATCTGCGGCCTTTCGTTCCCGTGGCTCTACATTGTCTTTTGCTGGCTGATGATCGCCGGTCTTTCTAATGCCGTGAACCTGACCGATGGCCTTGACGGTCTTGCTGGCGGCACCTCCATGATTGCCATGCTCGCCATGGCTGCCATGGCGTTTTTGCACGGAGACGTGAACCTGTCCATCTTCTGCACCGCGTGTGCCGGTGCCTGCTTGGGCTTTCTGTGGTTCAACTGCTATCCGGCGAGCATCTTTATGGGCGATACCGGCTCGCTTGCCCTGGGCGCCGCGTTTGCCTGCACGTCCATCATGACCAACACCGAGGTCGTCTCCCTCATCATCGGCGGCCTGTTTATCGTTGAGACCCTGTCGGTCATGATTCAGGTTGTCTACTTCCACTTTACGCACAAGCGCGTCTTCCTTATGGCGCCCATCCATCATCATTTCGAAAAGAAGGGCTGGGCCGAGACCAAGGTCGTCATCCGTTTTTGGATTATCGCTGCGGCCTTTGGTGCCGTTGGCCTTGCTTTGTTCTTCCAGTTGGGATAGTGGTCTTTCATGCCTCTTGCTGATGTCTTTAGCCTGCTCGTTTTGGGTCAGGGCAAATCCGGTCTCGATGTCGCCCGCTGGGCGCTGGCACATCCCGAGCGCGTAAGCGCCGTTACCGTGTATGGCGGCGGTACCTCTGAGCCCAATGACGCCACGCGTGCGCTCGAGGCTGCTGGTGCGTCGTTTGTCTATGGGGCCGAACAGGTCGAGGGCGCCTATGACGTGTGCGTGACATGCCCGGGTATTTCGGAGTTCTCGTCCTTCTTTAAGGCGGGGCGTGAGCATGCCGCTCAGATTATGGGCGAGCCCGAGTTTGCCTATCGCTTGTCTCCCCAAAATTGGATTGCCATCACGGGCACCAACGGCAAGACAACTACCACGTCGCTGACTGATTATCTGCTCAAGGCCGCCGGTGAAGCCAGCGTGGCCGTCGGCAATATCGGTGAGCCGCCGGTGAACGAGATCGACGGCCGCGCACATAATGAGTGGTTTGTGGCCGAGCTGTCGAGTTATCAGATTGCTACGACCGCCGAGCTTCATCCTCGTGTGGCGGTGCTGCTCAACATCACGCCCGACCACCTGGGCTGGCACAAGAGCCACAAGAACTATGCGCTTGCCAAGATCAAGTTGTTCGAGAATATGGTCGACGACGACCTCGTGGTTATCGACGTTGAGGATGCCGGCATCCATGAGTTCGATGAGTACATCTACATGCCGGGCCGCCGCATCTGCAAGGTCGCTTTTGACGAGCCCGAGGGTGCAGACGCCGCCTTTGTGCGCGACGGCAAGTTGGTCGTCCGCCTGAAGGGCGTCGAGACTCAGCTTGTCGCCACTTCCGAGCTCAAGATCTCGGGCCATCACAATGTCATCAATGCCCTATGTGCTGCCACGGCTGCTTTGGCCGTCGGTGCCGATCCCGAGGGCATTTGCCGTGGTTTGGCATCGTTCCAGCCGCTGGAGCACCGCGTTGAGCCCTGTGGCGAGATCGATGGCGTGCGCTACGTCAACGATTCCAAGGCAACGAACACCGATGCAGTCGAAAAGGCCCTGACGGCGTTTCCCGACGACGATGTGATTTTGCTGCTCGGCGGCCACGATAAGGGCACTCCGCTCACGGACTTCGCGCGCGTCGTTATGGACAACGTGCGCTCGGTCGTTTGCTTTGGCGATGCGCGCGAGCGCTTTACCGCCGCTATGGACGAGGCCGATGTCGATGGTGACGTGGATATCGCCCAGGCGGATGACCTGCGCGATGCCGTGGACGTCGCCCGTTCGCTGTCGAGCCGTGGCGACGTGATCTTACTTTCTCCTGCCTGCTCTTCGTTCGATGAGTTCTCGGGCTATGAGGAGCGCGGCCGCGTGTTTAAGGACTATGTGGCCCAGCTTGCCGCTGCGGCGAAATCGCAAATGGAATAGGGGTTGCCGGTGAGAGAGGAGAGCCCCCGACAAGGTATGAGGAGGCCCGACTCGGACCGTGCTTCCTCGCGGCGCAGCACACCGCGTTCCGGTCGCGGCGGGCAGACGTTTAGCGAACGCTATATTGCCGGCGTTCCCGCCCGTATCATGCGCCCCCGTTTGATATTCATGGCCTGCCTGTTTACCTTGGTGTGCTTTGGCCTGCTGATGGTGTACTCGGCGTCTTCGGTCGAGGCGCTGCACGAGAATGGCTCGGCGACGTTTTTTCTGTTTCGACAAGCCGCGTTTGCCGGAGTTGGCGTGCTGGCTATGGTTGCCATCGTGCGCATCTTGCCGGACAGTTGGTTTGGGGAAGACGTGCTCAGGATCTTCCTCATAGGCATGATAGGGCTACTGTTTCTGGTGTTCTTGGTGGGCAGCGGCAGCCGTGGCGCCACGCGCTGGCTCAACATCGCCGGCATTCAGTTCCAGCCTTCCGAGTTTTTAAAGCCATTTGCCATTGCGTATTCGGCCATCATGCTCGATCGCTTCTTTTCGCCCGGTGGCAACATCAACGAATTCCTTCGCAAGATGGGCATCTACCTGGGCATTTCGCTCTTTCTGATCTTTATCCAGCCCGATTTCGGTACTGTCCTGATCATCCTGTTGACCCTCATGTGCATGGCGTTGTTTGCGGGTCTCGACCCCAGATTTATCATCGGCGTGCTAATCTTCGGCATTCTCGTGATCGTGATTGCGCTTGTCGCAGAGCCGTACCGTATGGTGCGTATTCAGGTTGCCTTGAACCCTTGGGCCGACGAGTATGGTGACGGCTATCAGGCCACGCTTGCCATCATGGCCTTTGCCTCGGGCGGTCTGTTCGGCCGTGGCATCGGCAACTCAACCATGAAGTACTCGTATCTGCCCGAGGCGCACAATGACTACATCCTGGCTATCATTGGCGAGGAAGTCGGCTTTGTCGGAACCGTGCTGTTCTTCTTGGTGTTTGCGATGCTGATCTACTCGGCGTTTCGCATTGCCGAGCAGGCGACCGATCGTCGGGGCGCGCTCATGGCGTCTGGCTCCGCGGTCATTCTCGCAGTGCAGTTTTTGATTAACGCGCTGGGCATCCTCAACGTGTTTCCCATGACGGGCAAACCGTTGCCGTTTATTAGCTACGGTGGTTCGTCGATTATTGTGTCGCTTATGCTTGCCGGGTTGATCCTGCGCGTTTCGTACGAGAGCGCCCGCCGCGATGAGTATGACCGCCGCCGTGAGAGCTTTGCCGTTATGGACGAGAGCACCGCCGGCGTGCCCCACGTGCGCGGCGAGCGATCTTCGCGTAACGGTTTTACCGTCCTGGATGGCTCTGCGACCGAGCCGGCAGCCCGCCCGCGTCAGCGAATGGCTCCGCAAGGTCGTCCGCAGCGCCCCAGCCCTCGCAACGCGGGCGGCGGATATAATCGAATCGATTTGAACTCGGACCCGTCGGCGCGTCTGCGTACCGACGACCAGGGACCGCGTGTACGAAGGGACTACCATGACCGATAAAATGACCGTTGCTATTGCAGCCGGCGGCACGGCAGGACACATCAACCCCGCGCTCGCCTTGGCCGAAGAACTGCGTGACCGTGGCCACCACGTTGTATTCGTGGGCCAGTCGCGCAAGCTCGAGGGTCGTCTGGTCCCCGAGGCTGGGTTTGATTTTGTGCCCATTACGGTCACGGGCTTCGACCGCTCCCGTCCTTGGACGGCGCTGACCTCGCTGTGGCGCGTCAACAAAGCCAAGCGTGCGCTCGCCAGTCATTTCTCAAAGGTCGGCAAGCCCGATGCCGCCATTGGTTTTGGTGCCTATGTCGAGGTTCCGCTGCTGGGGTGGTGCAAGGGCGCAGGCGTTCCGTATCTGCTGCATGAGCAGAACTCTGTTCCGGGCCTGGCCAACAAGATGATGAACTCCCACGCCGCCCGCGTGTGCATCTCGGTGCCGGCAGCGCGTTCGGTCTTTGAGCGCGAAGGTGACCCTGACCACGTGCTCATGACCGGCAACCCCGTACGTCGCTCGGTAATCGAAGGCGATCGCGCTCGCGGCCGCAAGGCACTTGGCGTTCCCGAGGACGCTACGCTGCTGCTCGTCTTTGGCGGTTCACTTGGCGCCCAGCACCTCAACGAGCGCGTGGTTTCGCTCAAAAACGAGCTGCTTTCGCGCAAGAACCTCTATGTGTTGCATTCGACGGGTGCCGACGGCTTTGAGGAGACCGAGCGCGCTTTGGCGCTGACGCCCGAGGAGGCGAAGCATTACCGCGTCCAGCCTTACATCGACAACATGGGCGATATGCTGGCTGCTGCCGATTTGGTGCTCTCGCGTTCGGGCGCATCGAGCGTGGCCGAGATCGCTGCACTCGCCGTGCCTTCGGTGCTCGTGCCGTACCCGCATGCGACGGCCGACCACCAAACCACCAATGCCCGGTATCTGGTCGACGCCGGGGCCGGCGTGCTCTGCGCCGATGCCGATATCGACGGTTCTGCCTTTGCCGATGAACTGCTGCACCTGGTCGATGACGCGGCGGCGCGCGACGCCATGCGTCAGGCGGCGCGTGGTCTGGCTCAGGATAGGGCCGCCGCTCTTCTGGCGGATGCGGTAGAGGGTTTGCGTTAGTTAGACGGGATATCGTCGGTCGCCCTCGCGCTGATGCGGTAGGTGCGGTACAGTTAACGGGTTACAGGCAGTGTTTACGCAAGGAGTACACGAGCACATGGCTGATTCCCAGACTGCAACCTCCGCGCCCGAGTTTAAGAGCGCCCACTTTATCGGTATCGGCGGCGCCGGCATGAGCGGCATCGCCCTCGTTCTGCACGAGCGCGGTTATGCCGTTACCGGCTCCGACCTTAAGACGTCACGTTATATCCGCCAGCTTACCCGCGCTGGTGTGAAGGTACATGTGGGCCATGAGGCCGCGACGATCGACGAGGTCAAGCCCGACGTGGTTGTTGTCTCCACCGCTATTCCGGAGTCCAACCCTGAACTCGTGCGCGCTCGCGAGCTTGGTATTCCCGTGTGGCCCCGTGCCAAGATGCTCTCTGCCTTGGGCCACGGCTACACTACCGTCGCTGTTGCCGGCACGCATGGCAAGACCACCACGTCTTCGATGTGCGCCACCATGCTCGACCGCATGGGTCTGGATCCGAGCTTCTTGATCGGCGGCATCGTCGAGGGCTATGACACGAACGGCAAGAACGGCTCGGGCGACTACTTTGTCGCCGAGGCCGACGAGTCCGACAGCTCCTTCCTGTTCCTGAACCCCAACGTGGTCATTGTGACCAACGTCGAGGCCGATCACCTCGATCACTACTCGGGTATCGAGGAGATCGAAGCGACTTTCGCCAAATTCATGAGCCTGGTGGGCGAGGACGGCACCGTCATCGTCTGCGGTGAGGACCCGCATCTGGTCGAGCTCGCCAAGTCGACGGGCCGTCACGTGCTTTCCTACGGCTTTGCCGAGAGCAACGACATCGTCTGCATGCACCCGGATGTCAAAGGCATCCAGAGTGACTTTATCGTTCGCTTTGAGGACGGCACTGAGCATGCCGTGGAGATCAAGAGCAATCCCGGTCGCCACAACATGCTCAACGCCACGGCGGTGCTCACCGTCGCCCATGTCCTGGGCCTTGACATCGACGCCGCCGCCAAGGCGCTCTCGAGCTTTGAGGGCGTCCGCCGTCGCTTTACCCACGTGGGCGATATCGATGGCATCACCGTGGTCGATGATTACGGCCATCACCCCACCGAGATCAAGGCGACGCTTGCTGCCGCTTCGTCGCTGGGCTACAAGCACGTCGACGTCGTGTTCCAGCCGCACCGCTATTCGCGCCTGCAGGCCCTGTGCGACGACTTTGCCGATGCATTTGCCAATGCCGATAAACTGCTGCTGATTGATGTGTTCTCGGCTGGCGAGATGCCCATTCCGGGTGTTACCTCTAAGATGCTCGCCGATACCGTGCGCGCCAAGCATCCTGGCAAGGAGGTCGTGTACTGCTCCAGCCGTCTTGAGCTCAATCAGGAGCTCGAGCAGATGGTGGGCGAGGGCGACCTGCTGCTCACTATGGGTGCCGGTGACGTTACGACCGTCGGTCCCGAGTTCATTGAGTATCTGACTGCCAAGAAAGACGCTTAAGTCTAATGGGTCTGTTTAACGCCGTCATGGCGCTCTCGGGCATGATCGACACGGATGTGATCGAGGACGAGCGCCTTGCGCGTCATACGAGCTATCGTATCGGCGGCAAGGCCGACCTCTTTGTGACGTGCCATAGCTATCATGCCCTCCGCCGCGCCGTGGCGGTGCTCGATCGCGAGCAGGTGCCGTGGGTCATCATCGGCAAGGGCTCCAATCTGCTGGTTGCCGATGGCGGTTATCGCGGCGCCGTCATTTCGCTCGGACGTGAGTTTCAGCGCACGGTTGTTGCCGATGACGGTTGTACGCTGACGGTCGGTGCGGGCGTGATGTTTGCGCGCCTGGTCAACGATACCCTGTCGCGTAGCCTCTCGGGCCTTGAGTTTGCCGTTGGCATCCCTGGTTCGGTTGGCGGTGCGATATCTATGAATGCCGGCACACGGACCGAGTGGATTGGCTCGCTGGTTGAGGATGTCGTAACGTTTGACCCGGCATCCGGTATCAAACATTATGCGGGGTCCGAGATCACTTGGGGCTACCGCGAATGTAGCCTTCCCCGCAATGAGATCATCCTCGAGTGCGTGCTCAAGCTTAAACTGGCGCCCAAGGCCGACATTCGCGAGCGCATGGAGCGGTACCTGACGAGGCGCAAGCGTACACAGCCCATGGGTCGCGCATCCTGCGGGTCGGTCTTTCGCAACCCGCCCGATGCGAGCGTGGGCAAGCTTATCGAGGATTGTGGATTAAAGGGTTTTTCGATTGGCGGCGCGGAAGTTTCGCCCGTTCACGCTAATTTTATCGTTAATAACGGAACTGCCTCGGCCGATGACGTTGCCGCGGTTATCAGACATGTGCACGGAAAGGTGAGGGAGGCGTATGGCATCGAGCTCAGACCGGAAGTTAAATTCCTCGGCTTCTAGAGCATCGAAACCCACCTTCCGCCGCGCCGGAGGGCGTTCCGGCGCGCCTGCCAAACCTCAACGCAATACCGTCGCGCACTCTAAGTCTGTCGGGCATGCTCGACAGACCAGTCGTCCGGTCGTCGGCTCGCAGCTCGGTAATCGTCCGGCCGCAAAAAAGTCCTCGCGTCCCTCGGTGACTTCAAAGCCTGTTATGGGCGCCAAGCCTGCCCGTCCCATGGCAACTCCTAAGCCACCGACGGGAACTAAAACGCTGCGTCCGGGTCGCACGCTGGGCGCATCGAAACCGCGCTCGCTGACATCGGTGCCGGCTACCGCCAAGAAGCCTTCGGGTAAAAAAGGCGTCAACCCGTTGTCTTCACTTGGGGCGATGGCAAATAAAACATCAGACGCCGCTTCTGTCGTTACAGGCAAAGGCAAAATCGTTGGCGGCGTTCTGGCCGTCTTGGCCGTGCTCGTCGTCGTTGCCATCGTGGTGATTAACTCTGGATTGTTTACCGCCACTGATATTCAGATTCAAGGCAGCGAGCATGTGACGAAGCACGATGCTATCCAGCTGATCGATTTGCCCGAGGGAACGTCGCTTTTTAACGTCGATCCCGACCAGATTACCGAGGACCTCAAGCAGAACCCGTGGGTCTCGGGCGTGGATGTTCAGCGTCAGTTCCCGCATACGCTCATCATTACGCCGATGGAGCGCAAGGTCATCGCAATTGCCTATATCAGCTCCGATGACCTTGCCTGGGCCATCGGGGATGATGACACCTGGATCGCCCCGCTGTCGACGTCGGTCGAAGTGGATGACCAGGGCAACGTCATCACGACGGGGCAGGGCTCAAATACCCTGACCGGGATCGATGCCGCACTGGCGCTCGCTAAGCACTATGGCGCGGTGTTGCTGACTGATGTCTCGGCGGATGTCGCTCCAGTTTCCGGCCAGGCGGTGAGCTCCAAGGCCGTTAAGGCCGGCCTGGATTATGTGCGTGGTTTTTCGAGCGAGTTCTTGGGACAAGTCAAGGATATTTCCACGCCTTCGGTCGAAGCCATCTCGGCAAACCTCAATAACGGCATTGAGGTGTCGCTGGGCGATTCGGACGATATCGCCAAGAAGGAACGCGTAGTCACCAAGTTGCTTTCGCAGGTAGAGGGCGTAACGTATATCAATGTGCGCTCTCCGGGCAACTACACATTTAGGAATGCTCCGACCTCATAGCGCTGGTTGATGCTTTGTTGAGTGGCCATACCACGCCGTTTATCTGGTTTGTTTGGTTTTCACGGTCAATTATTTGACTGATACGTTCATAATGTGCAACCATAATACGGTTTACCTTTGCATTTACTTTCAACCTGAAGGTTAATGTGCGCAGGGGTCGACCCATGCTATGGCTATAACCTTTGTTCGGAGGACCGACATGCACGAGACAGAGATCAACAACTACCTTGCCGTCATTAAGGTGGTCGGCGTCGGCGGCGGCGGTACCAACGCGGTCAATCGAATGATCGAAGAGGGCATCCGCGGCGTCGAGTTTGTTGCCATCAACACCGATGCTCAGGCACTCGCGATCTCTGATGCCGATATCAAGGTGCACATCGGCACCGACCTTACCCGCGGCCTGGGCGCCGGCGCCAACCCCGAGGTTGGCCGCAAGGCTGCCGATGAGTCCCGCGACGACATTGCCGAGGCGCTCGCTGGCGCCGACATGGTGTTCATCACCTGCGGCGAGGGCGGTGGCACCGGTACCGGCGCTGCTCCCATCGTTGCCGATATCGCGATGAACGAGGTCGGCGCACTGACCGTCGCCGTCGTGACCAAGCCCTTCACCTTCGAGGGCCGCAAGCGCAAGAAGAGCGCCGAGGAGGGCATTAAGACCCTCTCCGATTGCGTCGATACCATGATCGTCATCCCCAACGATAAGCTGCTCGACATCGCCGAGAAGAAGACTACCATGCTCGAGGCCTTCGCGATTGCCGATGGCGTCCTTTCCCAGGGCACCCAGGGCATCACCGACCTCATCACCGTCCCCGGTATCATCAACCTGGACTTCGCCGATGTTAAGACCATCATGAAGCAGGCCGGTACCGCCATGATGGGTATCGGTACCTCTTCTGGGGATACCCGTGCCGTCGACGCTGCCCAGCAGGCCATCTCCAGCCCGCTGCTCGAGAGCTCCATCGATGGTGCCACACGCGTGCTGCTCTCCATCGCCGGTTCCAAGGACCTGGGCATCCAGGAGATCAGCGACGCCGCCGACGTTGTCGCCAACGCCGTCGACCCCGAGGCCAACATCATCTTCGGTACCGTTGTCGACGAGTCCCTGGGCGATCAGGTGCGTATCACCGTCATCGCTACGGGCTTCTCCGACTCCAACGTCAACCGTCAGGACGAGCTCTTTGCTGCTCAGCAGTCTCAGAGCAAGGCCGCTGCCTCCGCTGAGCCGCAGCGCACCGCTCCGGCCACCAGCCCGGCTCAGGCCGCTCCGACCCGCAACGTCGGTGGCACCGAGCTTCCTAACTTCGGCAACGATCAGTTCGAGCTTCCCGACTTCCTGAAGCGCGGTAGCTTCTAAGTCGTTCTTTGCATTGTTGCTCACGGGGGCGTGTCCGTATGGACGCGCCCTTTTTATTTCGACTTTGTAAACTAGAACCTCCAATCTCTTTACGTTCCCTTTACGATTGCCTCCAGTGCAGCAGGTATCCTTTTAGAGAAGTATGACAGCCGTATAAACGCGGGCTGTAGCGGCGATGCCGCGGTACTTGTGTTATTAGGAGGCTTTAGTATGGCAGCACGTGCGGACAACGTTTCGCGTGTCGACCATGATGGAGTTACGTTGGTGGAAGGCGCGACATCCGATGTTCGCTTTGCCTTCACCGAGCGCGCCGGTGGTGTTTCCGAAGATGCGTACTCCTCACTCAATTTGGGCTCGCATGTTGGCGATGACCCCTTTGCTGTTCAAGAAAATCGTCGTCGCGTGCTCGAGGCTATGGGTGCCGCCGAGTGCGAGCACAACTTGCTCGTTCCCAATCAGGTCCATGGTGACCATATCGTTGCGGTGACCTCGAACGGCGCCGATGACCTTGAGGACGTCCGCGAGCAGATTGCCGAGGGCTGCGATGCCATCGTCTGTACGGCGCATAACGTACCCGTGCTGCTCTGCTTTGCCGACTGCGTTCCCGTGGTGCTGGTGGCCCCCGGCGGATTTGCCGTGGTGCACTCCGGTTGGAAGGGCACGATTGCACGTATTTCCGCCAAGGCGTGCCAGGCGCTTTGCGATGCTGCCGGTTGCGATGCGAGCGACGTTTCCGCCTATATCGGCCCCCATATCTTGGGTGACGAATATGAGGTATCCCAGGAACTCATGGATCGCTTTGCCGCCGAGTTCTCTTGCATCGATGCGAATACCTCTCGCATGCTTGATCTTTCCGCTGCCATTCGCGAGGCGCTGGTAGATGTCGGTGTCGACGCGGATAATATCGTGGATACCCAGCTTTCGACCGTGCGTCAGAACGACCGCTTTTATTCCTACCGTAACGAGGACGGCACCTGTGGGCGCCATGCTGCGATCGGCGTGATGCTATGAGAAAGATCGTATCGGTCCTGAGCGCCGCTGTGCTTACGCTTACGCTGTGCGCCTGTTCTTCGGGATCTTCTACCTCTTCCATTACCGTGGCCGGCTCCACGACCTGCCTTCCTATCGCCGAGATTGCGGCCGAGGGCTTTAAGGAGGAGACCGGCATCGACGTGCTCGTTTCCGGTTTGGGTTCTTCCGCTGGGATCGAGGCCGTCAGCGCCGGCACGGCCGATATCGCCAGCTCCTCCCGTGGACTCAATGCCGACGAACAGGATCTGGGCCTGACTCCCATCGTCATTGCCCACGACGGTATTGCGGTCATCGTGAACGACGACAACCCCGTCGATAACCTCTCGACCGAGCAGCTCCGCGATATCTACGCCGGCAAGATTACCAATTGGAAAGAGGTCGGTGGCGAGGACCTGAGGATTCAGGTCATCAACCGAGACGAGGCGTCCGGTACGCGCGAGGCCTTCCGTACCATCGTGATGGATGGCACGCCGTTCGATCGCCGCTCGGCTGTTCTTTCGGGTACGGGCCAGGTGCGCGACGTGGTATCTCGTTCGCGTGGGGCCATCGGCTACATTTCGCTGGGCTTCGTCGATAGCCTCAACGCCAAGACCTCGGTCAAGGCCGTCTCGGTCAATCATGTTGAGGCGTCCGAGAAGACGGTCGCGAGTGGCGGCTATCCCATCTCGCGCGACCTTTACTTCTTTGTGAAGGGTGCGCCTTCGCAGCAGGCGCAGGATTACATCGACTACGTGACGTCCGAAAAGATGGACAAGCAGATTCGCGAGGCGGGCTTTATTCCCGTCACCAACGACGAGAAGGGGAGTGAGTAGCATGGAAGCACAGGAAAACTCCCAGACTGAGCAGAATGCTCAGGCACCCAAGAAGCGCGAGCTGGCGCTCGTATCGCGCAGTACCTATATCAAGGAGAAGGCGCTGCAGTGGATCTTCTTTGCCTGCGCGTTCTTGGCGGTCGTTACCGTCATCCTGATTTTTGTCTTTACCACGTACTCGGCGCTGCCCGTCTTTACCGACATCGGTCTGGCGGACTTCTTTAGCTTTACGTGGGCGCCCTCTGAGGGACACTACGGCATCATGTCGCTGCTTGCCGGCTCAGGTCTGGTGACCGTCGGTGCGCTCGCCATGGGCGTGCCGCTGGGCGTGGGTACGGCCGTTTACCTGGTCGAGATTGCCAGCAAGCGCGTGCGCAAGCTCATCAGCCCCGCCGTTGACCTGCTGGCGGGCATACCCTCCATCATCTACGGCTTCTTTGGCATGATCATCATCCGCCCGTTTATCGCACAACTGACCGGCGGCCTTGGTTTTGGTGCGCTGACGGCGTGGTTTGTGCTCGCCATCATGATCGTCCCTACCATCACCACGCTCACCATCGATGCTCTCAATTCCATTCCCATGGGCATTCGCGAGGCATCGTATGCCATGGGCGCCACAAAGTGGCAGACCATCTATAAGGTCGTGCTACCTGCCGCTAAGCTGGGTATCGTGGATGCCATCGTGCTGGGTATGGGCCGTGCCATCGGAGAGACCATGGCCGTGCTCATGGTCGTGGGTAACGCCCCGGTTATTCCCGACAGCATTGCGAGCCCTATCTCGACGCTCACGAGCCAGATCGCGCTCGACATGAGCTATTCCTCGGGTCTGCATCGCTCGGCGCTGTTCGGCATGGGCGTGGTCCTGTTTATCATCTCCGCCACGCTGGTGGGCATCGTCCGTCTGATTTCCAAGAAGAAGAGGGGGTAGGCTATGTCCGATTCCGTTGACACGACGGTCGATACGACCTCGTCGCGCGAGCGCATCAAGCGTGCCCTTTCCCACGGCAAGAAGGGCCGCATCAACAAGGACCTGTCCAACAAGATCATGCTTGGCGTGTTTCGTGCCGCTGCCTACATCACCACGCTGGTGCTGGTCGCTATCATCGCCTACGTGGTCATCAACGGCCTGCCACACATCTCGCTCGACTTTATCTTCGGTTGGCCCCAGGGCGTCAACGCCGAGGGCGGAATTTGGCCCACGATCGTATCGACCGTCTACGTGACGGCGCTCGCCATGCTTATCTGCACGCCGATCGCTGTGCTGGCAGCCGTCTATCTGGCCGAGTACGCCAAGCAGGGCAAGGTCGTCGAGCTCATTCGCTACGCTGCTGACGCTTTGGCCTCGGTGCCCTCCATCGTTATGGGCCTGTTTGGCTACGCCTTGTTTGTCGAGGCCATGGGCCTGGGCCTTTCGATGGTCTCGGCCGCCCTGGCACTCGCGCTCTTGATGCTTCCCATCGTCATGCGCACCACCGAAGAAGCCATTCGCGCCGTTCCGCGCTATATCCGCTGGGGCGCATATGGCCTGGGCGCCACCAAGTGGCAGGTTGTCTCCAAGATCGTGCTTCCTTCTGCCTTTGGCCGTATTGCCACGGGCATCGTTCTCGCCATCGGCCGTGCCATTGGCGAGACCGCGGTGGTGCTCTATACCATGGGGCAGGCCATCAATCTACCTATTTCGCCGCTCGATTCCGGCCGCCCCATGACGGTTCACCTGTATCTGCTTGCCAACGACGGCATCAACATGAACGCAGCCTACGGCACCGCGCTCTTGCTGATGGTGATCATTCTGGCCTTCAACCTGTTTGCGCGCTTCCTGTCGCGCAAGCGTCGCTAGTTAAGGAGTCCCATGTCCGTTTATCAGTCCGCTCCCACGTTGGAGCAAGCGGCCATTACGGCCAAGGATTTCAACTTTTGGTACGGTGACTTTCATGCGCTGACGGGGCTTGACCTCAACATCGCCAAAAACGCCATCACCTCCTTCATTGGCCCTTCGGGCTGCGGCAAGTCGACGTTTTTGCGCTGCATCAACCGCATGAATGACCTGATCGAGGGTACGCGCGTCGAGGGCACCATGACGCTCGACGGCAACGATATCTATGCCGAGGGTGTCGACCCGGTCGATCTCCGTCGTCGCGTGGGCATGATCTTTCAGCAGCCCAACCCGTTTCCTAAATCCATCTACGAGAATGTCGCCTTTGGCCCTCGTCTGCAGGGCGTGACTAGCAAAAGTGACCTCGATGACATCGTGGAAGAATCGCTCAAGCGCGCCAACCTCTGGAAAGAGGTATCCAATCAGCTCAACAAGGATGGTTTGGCGCTCTCGGGCGGTCAGCAGCAGCGTCTGTGCATCGCGCGCGTGCTTGCGGTGCAACCCGATGTCCTTCTGATGGACGAGCCCTGCTCCGCCATCGACCCCACGTCCGTCTCTAAGGTCGAGGATCTGATGGCCGAGCTGGCGCCCGAGATGACGATCATCATCGTCACGCATTCAATGCAGCAGGCAGCTCGCATTAGCGACTACACCGCATTCTTCTTGCAGGAAGTTGCCGGCGAGCCCGCTACGCTCATCGAGTATGGTCAAACCGACGCGATCTTCACCAGCCCGGTGGACTCGCGGACGGAAGACTATATCACCGGCCGCTTTGGCTGATCGGTGCGACTAGTCCCAAGCCGATCGGATCTGGTCCGGTGCGTATTCACTGTGCGGGCGGCATGACCGCACCCAACTGATTGGAGTGAACCATGCGCAAACTGTTTTCCCGTCAGCTCATCGAGGCCCGTCACGAGATGCTGAGCATCTACGAGGCCGTCGATCTGGCCCTCCACGATGCCGTGAAGGCCTATGTGACCGACGACCGCAAGCTCGCCACCAAGACCAAGAAGCGCACGCTTTCGATTGACGCACGCTGCGCCAACCTGGAGGCCGTCTGCTACAACCTGATTGCCACGCAGTCACCGGTCGCCTCCGACTTCCGCTTGCTGCAGACGATCATCTACGTCGACTTTAACCTGCAGCGCATGACCGATAAGGTTCGCCAGATTTGCCGTGCCACGCGTCATATGATCAAGGCCGACATCTCGCTGCCCAAGGAGCTTGTCGGCACGGTCGAGGCCGAGGCTGAGGCCGTCTACCAGGTACTGGGCTCTTCGCTTTCTGCGCTCGTCACCAACGACATGTCCATCATCTGCAACTTGGCCGTCGAGGACGAGCCAGTGCACGCCGCCTACGAGAAGTTCTTCCGCACCTTTAACCGCATGGACACGGGCGATTTTATGGACGACGACAGCAACTATGACGACCTGCGCCGCGCCATCATGGTATCGCGCTATCTCGATCGCATCGCCTCGATTTCCATCGATGCCGCCTGCCGTCTGACCTTCCTGTTGACCGGACAGCGTATGACTGCCGGTGATATCGCCTGCACTGATGAGGATGAGCTCGAGAGCATGCGCGTGCCTTCGGGCGAGGGTGTTATCATGAGGCCCGCCGTCGATGCACGCTACGTTGCCAAGGTGCCCGTTAACGAGGTCAGCGAGGGTCTTCGCTACCTGCTCGATCATCTTGAGGATGAGGACGATGGCGAGGACGACGAGGAGTAAGTAACCCCGTTCGTCGAAAGATTGTAAATACCTAAGTGAGCGCGGCCTTGCACATGCGGGGCCGCGCTCTTGCGTTAGCATGGGACTACTTGTTTGGCTGTCAGCGGAGGCGATTGGCAATGGATAACTATTTGGACTTGATGCGCGCTCGCCGCGAGCAGATTCTGGAACGTTTTTATGCGGCGCTCGATCGCGCGGGCCGTCCCCACGACGCCGCGAGCCTCATTGCCGTGTCCAAGACCGTTGGTGTCGATGAGACCGTTGCCGCCATCCAGGCGGGGTATCGCCATTTTGCCGAGAACCGCCCGCAGGAGCTGGTTCGCAAGCTCACGGGTCTGGCGGAGCATCCGGAGCTGCCCGAGGTGCGCTTCGATATGATCGGCAACCTGCAGACCAATAAGATCAATGCGGTGCTGGGCTCAGCCGAGCTGATTCACTCGGTGGGTTCGCTGCATCTGGCGCAGGCGATCTCGAGCCGTGCTGTTCGCAAGATTGAGGCAGGCGAGCTCGTCGGCCCCCAGCGTGTGCTCATTGAGGTCAATGTGAGTGGTGAGGAGTCGAAGGGAGGCTTTTCACCCGATGAGATTCGCGCCGCCGCGGGTGAGCTTGCAGAACTTGAGGGAATTTGCGTACAGGGGCTTATGACTATGGCGCCCCGGGGGAATAAGGATGTGGCACGCCGCACCTTTGCGGGGCTTCGTGAGCTGAGGGATGAGCTGGAGGCGGCGCATCCCGATTTGAACCTGCCTGAGCTTTCCTGCGGCATGAGCGAGGACTTTGAGCCTGCCCTTGAGGAGGGCTCTACGCTCGTTCGCCTGGGCAGGGTAGTATTTAGCCCGGAGTTTGCAGTAAAATAAGGCTCTGAAGTGCGCACTGATTATCGGGGCGCCTGCACTAAACCGCGAGAGGACACAACCATGGGCTTCCTTGACGAGATTAAAAATAAGATGCACCTGGGCGGCCAGCAGGGTTACGACCAGGGTTATGGCCAGGACGACGACTACGGCTACGATGACGGCTACGACGATGGCTATCAGAACAACGGCTACAGTGGTGCTTCGGGCGAGGGCTTCTACACCCAAGACGAGCCGAGCAACGGCCTGCTTGGCCAGACGCGCCGCGGTGAAGCTGAGTCGGTTGCCGTGTATACGCGCTCCGGTCAGCTGGTCGGCGATGACTCCCGCCATGCCACGACGTATAACCCGCCTTCGCGCTCGCAGGACAGTGTTGCGAGCGGTTATCGTCCTGGTGCCTATGACACGCCGTCGAGCTACGCCGAGAATACCCGCGCCCGTGCCGCCGCTGCACCCGCGCCTGCACCGAGCGATGCCTCGGCCTATGCGAGCAATATCATCAACGCCACGCCGCAGCTGCCGGCCTATGTCCTGCGCCCCGAGAGCTATGACGACGTGGAGACCGTGGTGCGCCGCGTTCGCACCAAGCAGCCTGTCGCACTGATTTTTGTGGGCGTACGCACCGAAGTTGCCAAGCGCGTCTTGGACTTCTCTTACGGCTTTGCCTGCGGTCTGGGTGCCACGGTCAAGGAGGTGGGCGACCGCGTGTTCATGGTGCTGCCCGCCGGTTGCGAGGTCAAAGATTCCGATCTCAAGAAGCTTCGTGCCGACGGCTACCTTAAGTAAAGACAAGACGAGGAGATTCCCATCAACATCTACACTATCGTCCAGCTGGTCAACACGCTGTTCAACTTCTATTCCACGCTCATTGTCGTCTACTGCTTTATGACGTGGATTCCCATGAAGCAGGGTGGTTTGCTTCAGGATATTGCCGCGGTGCTTGATAGCGTGTGCGGTCCGTGGCTCAACCTGTTCCGTCGTTTCATCCCGCCGATGGGCGGTATCGATTTTTCGCCGGTCGTTGCGATTATTGCGTTGCAGTTGGTGCAGAGGCTGGTTCTGCAGCTTCTTATAGGTATACTCGTGTAGAACTGACTTAGTAACTTACGTCGGGCGTGTAGCGCCGAGGCGATGAAAAAGGAGACTTGTTATGGCTATTACCCCTGCAGACATCCAGGCTCAGACTTTCTCTGAGGCCAAGCGTGGCTACGATCCTGCTGAGGTCGACGTCTTCTTGGAGACGCTGTCCTCCGAGGTTGACGCTATGCTCGCTAAGATCGTCGACCTTAAGGGTCGTCTGACTGCTACCGAGCAGCAGCTTGCCGATGCGCAGGCTCAGCTTGCCCAGGCTCAGGATGCCACCGCCCAGGCCGTTCCTGCCGCCCCCGTGGCTGCTCCCGCCCCTGACTTCTCCGCTCAGGAGCGCCAGATTTCCGCTGCCCTGATCGCTGCCCAGCAGACCGCTGAGACCATCGTCAACGATGCCAACGAGAACGCTGAGCGTATCCGCAACGAGGCTGACGCCAAGGCCCGCGAGGTTATCCGCCAGGCTCTGACCGAGAAGCAGGCCGAGCTCGAGGAGATCGATCGTCTCAAGGCCTGTCTCTTATACACATCTGACGCTGCCGAC
>URBB01000030.1 GCA_900545835.1 uncultured Collinsella sp.
GCTCAGCGGCACCAGCACCGCCGCGCTCCTCGGCAGCCACCTCGCGGGCCACGCTCTCCACAGCCTCGTCCACGCGAGCCTGAACGCCCTCGCGCACGCGGGTCTTGCCACCGCGCTTGGGACGGCTCGGACGCTCGCCGTCGCCACGGCGCTCGTCGCGACCGCGGTTGGAACGACCAGCCACGTCGCCGTAATCGTCGCCGTTGCGCTTGCCGTCGCGACGCGCCTGCTCAAGCTTCTTCTTGCTCTTGGACTTGCCGCGCTTGGTCTTCTTCTTCACCTTAAAGGCGGCAGGATCGCGCTCGGGGTCAACGGCGGGCGGGTTGGGACCCACGTGCAGGTCGCCGGCTTCGTAAATATCGGCCGTCTTGTCCATGAGCTTCTCGATCTCGTAGAACTCGTCGACGTCCTGCTCGGTCACAAACGTGATGGCCCAGCCCAGCTCGCCGGCGCGGCCCGTACGGCCAATGCGGTGGATATAGTCGGTCGGCTCGGCCGGCACGTCAAAGTTCACGACGTAGCGCACGTCGCTAATGTCGATGCCGCGGGCGAGAACATCGGTTGCCACCAGCACGTCGACGGTGCCGTCGCGGAAGGCAGAAAGCGCGCGCTCGCGCTGGGCCTGGCTGCGGTTGCCGTGAATCGCGGCAGCCTTGATGCCCTTACGCTCCAGACGACGGCAGCAGCTGTCGGCACGGTGCTTGGTGCGCATAAAGACGATAGTGCGCTCCGGGCCCTCCTTCTTGAGGAACTCGGGCAACAGGTTGTTCTTGGCCTCGATGGACACCGGGAACACAAACTGGTCGACGGTGTCGGCGGTCGATGTTGCAGGCGCGATCTCCACGCGGGCCGGGTCGCTCACCAGGTCGGTGATCTCGCCCACGGCCTCCTCGTCGAGCGTCGCCGAGAACAGCAACGTCTGGCGCTCGGCCGGCGTCTCGCGCACAATGCGGCGGACGGCGGGCAAAAAGCCCATGTCGAGCATGCGGTCGGCCTCGTCGAGCACCAAGACCTTGACCTCGTTCAGATGACAGGCGTCCTGCTCGATCAGGTCGACCAGACGGCCCGGCGTGGCGACCAGGATGTCGCAGCCGTACTTGAGAGCAGCGGTCTGCGGCTTGTAGCTCACGCCGCCCACGACGGTCACGGCGACATGGCCGGTGACGTCGGCGATCTTGCTCGCAACCTCGTCGATCTGCTGAGCAAGCTCGCGCGTAGGGGTGATGACGAGCATCGCGGGGCCACGGCCGTTGCCCTCGGGCTTTTTAGCACCGCGGCGACGGTTGCGGCCGCCGCGCTCGCGCACGGGCTTGGGCGGAGCAATGTGCTCCAAATTGTTCATGGTCGGCAGCAAAAAGGCGGCCGTCTTGCCGGTGCCGGTCTGAGCGGCGGCAAGCAGGTCGCGGCCCTCGAGCACCACGGGGATAGAGCCGGCCTGAACGGGCGTGGGCGCCGTGTAGCCCAGGTTCTCGATAGCACGGAGCATCTCGTCGGAGAGGCCCAGCTCGTCAAAGGCGGGCAGGCTCTCGGTAGCGGACTCGACGGCCTGGGCAGCATTGGCCTCATCGGCGGCATCGAAGGCAGCCTGGGTCATGGCCTCGCGGGCCTCGTCCAGAATCTCGGCGTCCGTGACGTCGGATACAGAATTACGCATATGTTGTTGTTCCTTATCTGCACGCGCTATGGGCACGGCATGCGGCCGCGCGGGCGTGCTTGGTAGTGCGCTAATACATACAAAAACGGGTGCGCACAGAGAGGACGTTGCTCAGCACGCTGGCGATCGCTTTGGCAGCCCTATCACGCGCCGTCCAGACGCAGCAGCTCTAAGCGATGGAGCAGATTCGCCGCGGGTTAGTATACCCGTACTCCGTATGCCCCCACGTAAATCACAGATGACGAGGCGGACGAGGTGGGCCCGGCTGATTGTCTCAATCTGTAACAGTTAACGAGTAAAATCGGCCCTAATTGTTATAGATCAAGACAGAGGGGAATTTCCGTCCAGTCCAAACCAAATCTCTCAGTCTTCCTGCAATTTTGAACATGTGGCCTATAATGTTGCTTTGGTTACGCTATATATTGCGCAGCCATTTGATACGTCGCCCACCGGGGGCCATTAATTCCTATCGCCATATTGGCTAGGAAGCAATCAAAGGAGGTATCCGTGACAGCAGAGACGCCTTGCTCGGTCCTCTATAACGATATTCGCTCGTTCGGCGGTCTTAAACATCTCGAGATCGCCCGAATGCTCATCAATGGAAACTCTTATCTCGGCAGTACCCTGCTCGAGAAATGCTCTTCCAACCGCTCGTATCTCACCCGTTACATCGTCCATCGCAAGCCTGACCAGTGCGCGCCCTCCATCTACAGCGACTTTACCGTCACCACGCTCAACCTTTCCGCGGCAATCTGCAGCAAGCTCGGCGGCGGCGAGTCCGCCTATCGGGCAATCGCCGAGCACTATCGCGGTCCGGCCGCCAACGAAATGATGTCGGCTCTCGCCAGCTACAAGCTGGACAGCCGCCTATATGCAAATGCCCTCAATCGCATCGACAACTTTGACGGCAATGCCGTGCGCGAGAAAAGCACGCTTTACCTTATGCTCTTTGTGGCAACGGGGGCGCTCGCCGATCCCGTTCAGGGCGTGGCCACCGTCGAGCGCTTTTGCGACAGCAAGACGGGCGGGCACTTTGGCACCACCGAAACTACCGTCGGACGTGGCTTTATGGGCAGCCTGGAGCAGCCGCACGCCGTCGCCCCCAACCTCGGTCTGCTCAGGACACATGCCGACAACTGCATCGATATGCAAATCCATCCCCTCACACGCGATCCGCGCGGCACCGTGATTGGTTCTTTGCCCAAAACCTCGCCCAGCATCACCGATGTGGGCGCCGACGCCTCGCGCGAGCATCTTCGCATTTGGCTTGAGGGTGAGCACTGGTACGCCCAGGGCCTTGGGTCGACCAACGGCACAGTGCTCGAATCGGGCGCGGGTGACGGCGATATTGTGATTGAGCCGCCGCGCGACCAACGCGAGCCTGGCAAGATCTATCCCCCAGTGGAAATCGAAAACAGCGACAGGCTCCATCTGGGTCTCTACACGACATTCCTTATCATTGTGGACTAGCGCGGACGGCGATCGGAAGACGGTCGCCGTCCGTCTTTCGTCTTCTACCTTCTGCGTCGTAAACGACAATGCTCAGCGGTATACGTGGGCAGTGCGGCTATCATGGTACTTTACCGATATCCGCACTGCTCGCGTATACGTGCGGCAACCCATGCCAGACAAAGGAACGCCATGGATACTACCGATAGCGCCTATGGCGACAAACTCATCCGTCTCGATACGTTCGATACCGCCGTGGCGGTCGACCCCAGCGCCGAGGACGACGCCAAACGTCGGTTTATGACGCTTATTCTCCAGACGGCCCACCGCAACAACGGCAACATCGGGCACGTGCTGCGCGCGACCAACACGAGCGGCGAGGTCTTTGCCGTCAAGCTGCTCAAGGACAACGCTATCCTTTCCGGCCAAGCCCCGACCGCTCCGCCGAGCAATCGGCAGCGCACCTGGCCAGCACCGCCGCGCTGTTCGAGGAGTACCGTCATCTGTGTACCGTCTCGAACCTGCGCGGATTTCCGCGCGTCTATGGCTACGGATCGTGCGAGGATGACCCTCTCATCCTCATGGAGTGGGTCGAGGGCACCTCGCTCAAGCAGGCGCTGCCCCTGCTTCCGCACGACGCCTCGGGCGGGCTGACCACCCAGATGGTCGCCGCCGTCGGAAACGCCGTGCTTCGTGCGCTCTTGATGACCCAAGGCCTCGTGAATCCGGTCATCCATCGCGACCTGTCGCCTGCCAATATCATGTTCCGCACCACCAGCCGAACGCTCGAGCAGCAGATTGCTGATTGTTCCTTTGACCCCTGCCTCATCGACATGGGCTCCGCGACCATGGCTCTCGGCGACGACACGATCACCCGACGCGCCGACATCTGGCGCTTTGCCACGCCCGCATACGCCGCGCCCGAGATGCTCACGCAGGATATCGAAGGCATCGCGGCCCTTCGCCGTTCGCCGGCAATCGACGTCTATGCGCTTTCGAGCATTCTGTACCAGCTCTACAGCGGTCGCAAACCGTTTGACTTTGAGTCGACGGACGCCGCTGCAACCGGCTCGTTCTATCTCGTAAAGACCAAGACCAAGCCGGCACCGCTCGAGCCGCGCTGCGAGGGCGATGAAGCGCTCGTCCAAATCATCATGAAGGGTCTCTCAGTCGAGCAGTGCGATCGTCCCACCGAGCAGCAGATGCTCGAGGTGCTCTTGGCATACCTCACCGATGCCGAATCCGAGGGCCGCGAAGGCACAGGAGACGAGGCCGCGATTGACATCGACTCCGGTACGCACCTTAAGGTCGACGTCGCCGGCGAGCGCGCGCGAGAGATCCTGGAGCAGGCCCGGAACGATGCCATGACCCGCCGTCGCTTTATTATCGGCGGCGTCGCTGCAGTCGTTGCGGGGCTCGGCGTCATTGGCGCGGCAACCCATGGCTTTGGCATCCCCGACTACCTCGATGGCATCCGCGGTTCACTTGACGACTACACCTGGGATCAGCTGCAGGAGATTTCGCTCAAGATTAAGGCCGCCGAGACCCGTAGCGAGGCACGCGAGATTGCCAAGCGCTATCACCTGCTCGATGACAACGGGCATATCCCCTATCCATGCACCAAGCGCGTCACGCTCACCAACGGGCTGCAGGTTGGCGCGCAGCTTGTGGGTATCCGCCACGACGAGCTTCTAGACGGTACGGGCAAGGCCGGGCTGACGTTTATGTTCGACGCGGGTATTGCCGAGCGCAACGCTGCAGCTGAACCGCCGAGCGCCGGCTGGGCAGATTGCGAGCTGCGGGAATGGCTCAACGGCGACGGCCTTAAGCTGCTACCCAACGAGTTGCGCGCGCTCATTAAAGGGGTCAAGAAGGTCTCGAACAATGTGGGCGCCGCCAACAGTGCATCGTGTCTGAGCGAGTTGCCCGCAACCCTTTGGCTGCCCGCCATGGTCGAGCTGTGCGGTACGCAACCGCCCGATTCGTTTGCCAAGGACTATCACTACCTGGCAGACATCTACAACAGCGAGGGCAAGGAGTACCAACTCTTCCGCGAGCTCAAGGTGAGCCCGTATTCCACGAACGAGACGATGGTCCGTCAGTGGAAGGGCAAGGACACCTGCTGGTGGGAGCGCACGGTGAGCCCCGACTCATCGGAGACCGAAGGCACGCTCTACATAAACCGTGTGGGCCACGACGGCGACGCCTTTACGTACGCAACGCCTGCGGACAAGCCAAACAAACGAACCTGCGTGATCCCCGGATTCTGCATCTAGGCGGCGGGCGTCTTGCCGTGATGGGACCCCTTTCCGGCAATTGTCTTGATCTGTAACACTAGCTCGGCAGACACAGGTCTAGATGTTACAGAACGAGATGTTAGTTTTCGGCCGATTTCTATGTCTTGATCTGTAACAGTTAGAGGTCATATTTCCCGCCAGATGTTACAGATTGAGACATTAAGTTTCCTGCCAACTGTTTGTCTTGATCTGTAACAAATACCCGGCAAAACGGGGTCTAGCTGTTACAGAACGAGACATTAGCTTGCCAAGAACTTCGACTCATAAATGTGACTCAAGTGTGTCGACATTTCCTTGCCAATGTTGCGCAACAGGAACCCTTTCGGCGGTTGTAACGTACGAATTGTCATAGGTACCCCTTCAACGATTGGGAGAAGAAATGGCAAAGTACGCACCTAAACACTTGGAAGTCTCAGGCGGCGCCGAGTCTCGCCCCACATTCTCGGGCCATAAGGCAACACGACTCGCCATCACCGCGGCAACCACCATCGCTATGACTGGCTCGTCGCTGCTCGCGCCGTTCTCGGCATTTGCCAACGATGTGAGTGATACCACGGCACAGGACGCGATCATGTCCCCGCTTGCCGTCCGCGCCGGCGAGGCGGCAGGCTCCGCAGTAAAGGCAAACGCCCAGAAGATTGCCGACTTGCAGGCCGCAATCGACGCCGCAAAGGCCGCCGAGGCAGACGCCAAATCCGACTACGACACGGCGGCTGCCCCCTATACCGAAAAGCAGGTGGCACGCGACAACGCCCAGACCGCCTACGACGCCTCCGTCTCCGATAATTCGCAGGCAGAAGCCGCCGCGCGTGCCGAATACGCCCGTCAGCTCGACGAAAGCGTCAAGGCGGCTGACAGCGCCAGCGCCACGCTGAAGGATGCCCGGAGCAAGCTCGATGCTGCCAAGGCCGATGCCGAGAGCAAGGCAAAGGCACTCGACTCCGCAAAGCAGTCGGCAGCCGATGCGCAGGCCAAGCTCGAGGCAGCCCAGAAGGCAGCCGCCAACGCAACGCCGGAGGAAATCAAGGTCGCCGAGCAGGCTGCCGCAGATGCGCAGGCCGCTCTGAACCAAGCAAAGGCTGCGAAGGCCGCTGCCGATTCCGCGCTCGCCGATGCCCAACAGGCTCAGAGCGCCGCGCAGAGTGCTTACGACGAGGCGGCAGGCACGCTGGCTTCCGCTCAGCAGGAAAAGACCGCCGCGGATGGTAAGGCGGCTGAGGCACAGGCGGCATACGACAGCGTACAAGCCGATTTGGCGGCCGCAAAGGCAGGCGCCGCTGGCCCGGAGTATGATGCCGCTCAGGCAAAGGTCGATGCTGCCCAAAGCGCACTCGACCAGGCGAAGCAGCAGCAGGCGGCTGCCGAAGCAGGCCTTTCTCAGGCAAATAGCGACGTTGCATCCAAGCAGGACGCCCTCACCGGTGCCGAAAGCGAGCTCGAAGCCAAGAAGCAGACAGTCGCAGCAGCCGAAAATGATGTAACGGCAGCCCAAGCGAAAGCCGATGCGGCGCAATCGGAGTTGACCTCGGCAAAGCAGGCACATGCTGCCGAACTGGAGAAGGCAAAGGCCGCTCAGAAACAAGTCGACCAAGCAAAAGCCGAGAAGGAGCAGGCAGACAAGGCACTCGAAACTGCCAAGGCAAACCAGGCGGCCGCCGATCAAGCCGTTATCGATGCACAGAAAGCATACGATACGTGCAAGACGGCAACCGATAAGGCAACGACGGCGGAGGCGCAGAGCGTCATCGGCTTCTACCAGTCCATCGGTGCCAACGACGCTGCAAACATCATCTATAAGCAGAGCGACTTAAACCCGACGACCATCGGCGATAAAAAGGACGGCACGTCACTCGACAACGCCAAGCTTTCGTTTGGCAAGCTACGCGAGATTAATGAATATCGCAAAAGCGTCGGCCTTAGCGAGCTTAAGGTGACGGCCGAGCAAATGGCAATCGCTCAATCCGACTCCAATTACTCTGACAAAACGCTAGGCCACTCAGATTACGCCGGTTTTGAAAATGCCGCTTGGAACTTCAGTACCAAAGAAAACATCGCGCACCAATGGGTCGATGATGAAAAGAAAATATTTGACGAAGCTGCAGCGAAAGACGGCCTTGGCGAAATTGCCCCCAAAGATGCTTGGGATACTTTCTGGAGCCACGGCACCGAATTCGGAAAGCAAGAGGTGGGCTTTGGCACCGTCGGCCACTATTTGAATATCGTACAGCCTGACGCCAAAACCATGGGATACGGCATCAACTCGCGCGGAACCCTTTTTCCGTATGTATTCGTGTTGGAGATCGACAACAATTACGGTTCGCACGAGAAAGAATACTCAATCGATGAACTCGAGAGTCTCTTCGATCAGTATCAGCTGAGTCTTTCCAAAGCCAGCGAAAAACTCGCCGCCGCAAAGACGGACCTTGAGCAAAAGCGCAGCGCAGCGGCATCGAAAGCCGATGCCGTAAAGGTAGCAGAGACCCTCGTCGCTCAAAAGCAAGAAGGCGTTGATACCGCGAACAGCAACCTTGCCACCGAAAATGGCAACGTGGCCGATGCCGCTGCCACGGTCGCTCAGGCAGAGCAGAAGCTCGCCGAAGCAAACGGAAAAGTTGCCGAAGCCGAAGACCAAGTCAAGGCCGCCCAAAGCAACATGGCGTCCGCAGAGCAGGTCGTCAACCAGAAGCGTGCCGAGCTTAAGGCATCGCAAGAGCAAGCCGCTCAGAGTCAGAAGAAGGTTGATGACGCCAAGGCAGAGGCTCTCGTAAAGCAGCAGACTCTGCAAGATGCAAAGAAGGAACTTGCCAAGTATTCGGCCGATGTTGCTGCGGCTCAGGAGAAGGCTGATAAGGCTCACCAAACGCTTGATGAAGCCTTAGTCGCTCAGGCATCTGCCCAGAGTGCTCTCGAAAAGGCGGAGCGCGACGAGGCGGCCAAGAAGCAGGCCCTCGACGCCGCGAAGGACAACGCCGAGGCCAAGGCGGCGACCGCGGAGCACGCCGCAGGCGATTTGACCGCAGCGGAAAACGACTTTGCCTCAAAGAAGGCCCATGCCGACGCCCTGAGTAACGCGGCCAACAATCTTGCCACCGCCGAGGCGGCCAAGAAGGAGGCCGACGCAGCAGTTACCGAGGCCGGAGTCGCCCTTGGTGCGGCAAATGATGCCATCGCGAACGCCGAGCAGGCGATCGAGAATTCTCAGGCCGCATCGGATGCCGCTGTCGCTACCCTCGGAAAGCTCAAGTCCATCAACGTCGAAAACGGCATTGCTACTGGCTCTGACGCAAACGCGAATGATACGCTCAATGCCCTCTTTGCCAAGTGCGTCGCCGCCAAGCAGGCAGAACATAACGCAAAGGCCGCACTTGATGCCGCTCAGGCAGACCTTGATGCTGCGACGCCCGCCTACACCGCAGCGCTCAATGCCTACAACGAGGCGAAGGCAAAACGCGTAGCCGCCGAGCAAGCCCTGAAGGACGAGATCGCCCGCCAGGAGCAAGAGGCAGCGAAGGCCGAGCAGGCCAAGATCACGCAGGCTGCCGCTAAGCCGGCCGTTGGAAAGCCGTCTACCGGCAACGCCAAGACGGCCGCCAACTCGGCACTTCCCACCACAGGCGACAATGCTGCGCTCACCGGTGAGACGTTTGTCATCGGAGGTGCCGTGCTCGTAGCCGCCGGCGTCTTCCTGACTGACAAGAAGCGTCGTCAGGAGTAAGGATTTCGGGAGGACGGCTTCTCCCCCCTCCCACCGTTTCACAAACCCCGCCTGACATGCGCCGGGACGTCCACCACACGGGCGCCCCGGCGTTTTACGTTGTATGGCCGGGGCATCTGCTCCGAGATTGTCTCGACCTGTAACATCTAGGTCCCAAATATCGGTCTTACTGTTACAGATCGAGATGATTGGACTGCCACTCAACAGTTCGTCTAAATCTGTAACAGCTATGGTTCAAAAACCGGTCCAGATGTTACAGATTAAGATGTTTGGTTGGAACGGGCCATCGGCCAACTAACTACCCTCATCTGTAGCGAGATGTCATACATTTCTTTCTGTACTAGACACCCCCAGGGGGTATGGGTGTATAGTATCGGCGGGTTAACAATTCCAACACCGAACTACAGAAAGGAGAAGCCATGGCTCAGGATAAGTTTGACGTGGGCGGTATGACGTGCGCCGCGTGCCAAGCGCACGTGGACCGTGCCGTGAGCAAGCTCGACGGCGTCCAAAGCGTCGCGGTCAATCTGCTCGCCGGCTCTATGCTGGTGGACTACGACCCTGCGCAGGTCTCCCCCGACGACATCTGCACCGCTGTCGACCGCGCGGGCTACTCGGCCTCGCCCATCAGCATGGGCACCGACGCTGTCCAAAGCGGAAGTGCGCAAGCCAGGTCCGGCGCCGCCCATATGGAGTCGCCGACCAAAAAGTTGGAGGCCGCCGCCTCTGCCATGCGCACCCGCCTCATCGTCTCGATCATCTTCCTCATCCCGCTGTTCTACATAGGCATGGGGCACATGCTCGGCTGGCCGCTGCCCGGCATCTTCACCGACCACACCCACAGCATGACGCTCGCGCTCACCGAGCTCGTCCTGCTCATTCCCATCGTCTACGTCAACGACGCGTACTTTATCAACGGGTTTAAATCACTCGCGCACGGCGCGCCTACTATGGACGCCCTTATTGCCGTGGGCGCCACCGCCTCCATCGCCTGGTCGCTCTACGCCATGTTCATCATGGCCGACCAATTAGCCGCGGGTCAGGTCCACGAGGCCATGATGACGGGCATGGACAATCTGTATTTTGAGAGTGCGGGCACGATCCTGTCGCTCGTCACCGTGGGCAAATACCTCGAGACGCGCAGCAAGTCCAAGACCGGCGGCACCATCGAGGCGCTGATCGACCTGGCGCCCAAGACCGCGACCGTCGTGGCAGAGGACGGCAGCGAGGCCACCGTCGACGTCGACAGCATCCTTCCCGGCCAGGTCCTGCGCGTGCGCCCCGGCGAGTCCATCCCCGTCGATGGCGTGGTGCTCGAGGGCAGCTCGGCCGTGGACGAGAGCGCGCTGGCCGGCGAGTCCATCCCCGTGGAGAAGACCGCCGGCGACACCGTCAACGCCGCCACTGTCAACCGCACGGGCTCGTTTACCTTCCGCGCCACGCGTGTGGGTGCCGACACGTCGCTCGCCAAGATTATCCAGCTCGTCGAGGACGCCAACGCCACCAAGGCGCCCATCGCCCGCATGGCCGACAAGGTCGCCGGTGTGTTCGTGCCCGTAGTATTCGCAATCTCGGCCGTGACCTTTGTGGTGTGGATGGTGCTGACCGGCAGCATAAACGAGGCGCTCACCTCCGCCGTGGCCGTGCTGGTGATCAGCTGCCCGTGCGCGCTGGGCCTGGCCACGCCCGTCGCCATTATGGTCGGCACCGGCAAGGGCGCCGAGATGGGCATTCTCTTTAAGAGCGCCGAGGCGCTGGAGAACCTGCGCAGCGTAGGTACCGTGGTGCTCGATAAGACGGGCACGGTCACCCGCGGCAAGCCTGCTGTGACCGATATCGTAGTAGCCACGCGCGCCGACGGCTCGCCCGCCATGAGCGAAAAAGCGCTGCTCAAGCTGGCCGCCGCGCTGGAGCGCTCGAGCGAGCACCCGCTGGCCGAGGCGATTATGGCCGAGTGCGAGACACGCGGGATCGTCGCGCGCATGGTCGAAGACTTTACTGCCGTGCCCGGTCGTGGCGTTACGGCGCACGAGGGGCAAAACGCCATTGCAGCCGGCAACGTACGCCTGATGGACGAGCTGGGCGTTACCGTGCCCGCGGGTCTTGCCGAACAATTTGCCGCCGAGGGCAAGACGCCGCTGTTCTTTGCCAAGAACGGCGAGCTTGCCGGCACCATTGCCGTGGCTGACGAGGTCAAGGAGACGAGCGCCGGGGCCATCGCCGCACTGCGCTCGCTTGGCGTCGACGTGCGCATGCTCACCGGCGACAACCGCGTGACGGCCGAGGCCATCGCCCGCCGCGTGGGACTGAACAGCAAGCAGGTCATCGCCGACGTCCTCCCCGCCGACAAGGAACGCCACGTGCGCGAGCTGCAGGATGCGGGCAGCATGGTTGCCATGGTGGGCGACGGCATCAACGACTCCCCCGCCCTGGCGCGCGCCGACGTGGGCCTTGCCATCGGCACCGGCGCAGACATCGCCAAGGAGGGCGCCGACGTGGTACTCATGCGCAGCGACCTCATGGACGTCGCCCGTGCCATCGAGCTGTCGCGCGCCACAATTCGCAACATCAAGCAGGACCTGTTCTGGGCGCTGTTCTACAACGGCATCGGCATTCCGCTGGCGGCGGGCGTGTTCTTCCCCCTCACCGGTTGGCAGCTCTCGCCGATGTTTGGCGCCGCGGCCATGAGCCTGTCGAGTGTCTGCGTCGTAAGCAATGCGCTGCGCTTAAAATCCTTTAAGCCAAAAGTGGCAAAATAGGCTCACCATTAAGTCCATCTAGAACGGGTTTTCCAGACGCCCGAGATTGACCCGAAAGAGGAGCGACGCGCACTTTGGTACGCGAGCGACGGCTTGAAGGTCAAGGTCGGGTGCCTGGGAAAGCCGACACAACAGGGAGGAATACCCATGCGTTACACAATCAAGACTTCCGGCCTCATGTGCGGCCATTGCGACGCCACCGTCGAGACGGCGTTGCTCAACGTGGCCGGCGTGACCGACGCCGACGCCGATCACGAGACTCAGACCGTACAGGTGGAGTGCGCCGACACCGTGACCGCTGAGCAGCTCGCTGCCGCCGTCGAGGACGCCGGCGAGAAGTTCCACGCCCTATCCGTGACCGCCGCATAGCAGTCGCTGCCTACTGAATCCTCAGAAGTTGCGGTGAAATACGGACTGTTGTGCCGCCCTAGGCCTTTAAACGGTCCGTATTTCACCGCAACTGACGGGGACATCCGGAAGATCGACCAGAAACGAGGACCCGACATGATGGCAGACCATAAATCGGTGACCCGCATGCTCAAGACGGCACGCGGCCAGATCGACGGCATCTTGCGGATGGTCGAGGAGGACCGTTACTGCGTCGATATTTCCACGCAGCTCATGGCAACGCAGGCGCTCCTCGCGCGCATTAACGCCGACGTGCTCAAGGCGCATATCGAGGGCTGCGTGACTTCGGCAATCGAATCGGGCGACGAAGACCTCAAAGCCGCCAAGCTCGCCGAAATCGAACGCGTCGTCGACAAGCTCTCCAAGTAATAGGGGCATTGGGGACAGATTTCTTTGCACCGTCTTGGTATTCCGGGGACAGGTATGTTTGCACCACATTGGTGCAGATTAACCTGTCCCCCTTGCTCTAAATCGGGTATAAAGGCGTGCAGCATATCGAACGAAAGGCAATTTGCATGAATGACTTTATGAAGGGTCGCAATGGTGCCGATGAACTCACCATCGTGATGGGTTTTGCCGGCATCGTCATCGCGATGATCGGATCGATAGCCCGCATCCAGTGGCTCAGCTGGATTGCCATCGCCGTAATCGTGATTGGCGTGCTGCGCGGCCTGTCCAAAAATATCGACGCACGTCACAAGGAGAACGAGACCTTTGTCGCCGCGACTGCAAACGTACCCGGCTTGGGCAAGTTTGTAGCTAGCTTGGGCGGCGGAGCTGCAGCGGCCAACGCCTCGCGCGCAGCCGGTACTAGCAAGGAAGACTTTGAACGTGCCAAGCGCACAGCCAAGAAGATGTGGAAGGGCCGCAAGACCACGGCCTATCTTAAGTGCCCCAACTGCGGCCAGATGCTCTCCGTTCCCAAGGGCAAAGGCAAGATCCGCGTCACCTGCCCCAAGTGCCATGCCAAGATGGAGACGCGCTCATAGCTGCCATACTATGGGACAAATAAAAGCCGAGGCCTCGCACTGGGACCTCGGCTTTTTCTGATTATGACAAAAGGATTGTCCCTTTGTCGCATCGCCATATCGCGCGCTTACGCCACGCCATCGCGGGCAAGCTCCTCGGCCAACGCCTCGGCAGGCATGGCCATAATCGCGTCGAGCTCGGCGTCCACCTCGGGAATACGCTTCACCTTGAGCTTGCGCACCAGATCACCGCGACACATCACGTGCGTCGGATCACGCAGTGCGCACAGGTCATCGAGCGGGTTCTCGCGCGTCACCAGAATATCGGCGGCCTTGCCGCACTCGATTGTGCCGGTCTCGCCGCCCAGCCCCAGCAGCTCGGCATTGACCTGCGTGGCCGTATGCAGCGCGAAAGCGTTGCCCACGCCGACATACTTGGCAAAATAGGCCACCTCACGCCACATGTCGTACTGCGTCACGAACGGGCAGCTCGAGTCCGTGCCAAGGCCCACCTTAACGCCAGCTTCCAGTGCGGCACGGGCGCTCTCGATGATGCCCGAGCACACCATGTCACCGTTCTTCTTTTGTGTATCGGTCGAATGGGTCTTTTCCGGGTCGAGCAATACAAACGGCAGCGCCGGGCTGATAGTGCAGGTAACGCTGGGCGCACGCCCCTCGAGCTGCGTGCCCGCGGCGCCGCGGTACAGTTCCAAGATCTCGGGAGTCATCGGGGCACCGTGCTCGATCGTATCGACGCCGGCCTCAAGCGCGGCCTTCACGCCTTCGGTGCTCTCGACATGAGCCATAACCGGCAGGCCCACCTCGTGCGCCGCCTTGCACGCCGCCGCGGCAACCTCGACCGGCATACGCAGCACACCCGGCTCGCCCACCTCGGTAGCGTCGAACACGCCGCCCGTCACGAACAGCTTGATGACGTCGGCACCGCGCGCATACAGGTCGCGCACCTGTTCGGCTGCCTCGGCGGGACTGTTTGCCACCTGGGCGAACAAACCCGCACCATGGCCGCCCGGCACCGTGACGCCCGTTCCCGGCGCCACCAGGCGAGGACCTTGATACTTGCCGGCATCGATAGCATCGCGCACGGCCAGATCGGCAAACAGCGGGTCGCCCGCGCCGCGCACCGTGGTCACGCCGCTTGCCAGCTGCTGCTGAGCGCTGCCCTTGAGGATATGGCGCACGATGGCGCGCCCCACGGGATTATCGAGCTTCTTCATCAGCGCGCCCGCATCGCCCGCCGAAACCGGTTTGCCCGAACCGCACAGATGCACATGCATATTGATGAGGCCCGGCATGAGATACGCCCCTGCCAGGTCGATGACCTCGGCGCCCGCCGGCGCCTGCGCCACGGCGCTCGGACCAATCCAGGTGATGATGCCACGCTCGACGGCCACGGCCATATCGGGCTGCGGCTCCATATGCTCCGAACCATCCAGAATGGTCGCATTGATAAACAACGTAGAACGATCGGCAGACGCCATATCGAGCTCCTCCCTCACGATTAACTTGAACATTTGTCCATTATCACCTAATGCAGCGACCTAAAGTCGAACATATCGGTTAACGGAGGGACGAGAGGATGTGGGGGACGGAATACGTTGCAGTCCCACCCCAGCGAAACCAGGGAAATGTCTCAATCTGTAACAGGTACTGGGTTATTGGGCCCCCTGATGTTACAGATCGAGACAAAACCTCTCAGCGCCCATACCACTGACGTCTCCACTCCTCAGCCAAATCGGGCCGTCGCGGAATACCCGCTAACCTCATCTTCTCAACCAGCTTCCCCGGATTCTTGAGCTCATCAAACGTAAACCGAAGCACCTTGTGCCCGAGCATTGTCAGATGAGATTCCCGCTGACGCTCTGCCACGAATGGGTCTACCGACTCCCGGCCCCCGCCGCTCTGCAGGGTGTACTTCCCCTTTCCGTCGAGCTCGCCGATGACACACGTCCCGTCCTCGAGCTGCCAAAAATAGTCGACGCGAAATACCTGGCTCGGATCGAGCGGGTCGCGAAACTCAACCTGCAGCTCCGGAACTGGAAAGCCGTACGCAATAAAGAACGCTCGGAACCGAGACTCGCCGCCGTTTTCGGACAGCCCGTCCGCATACGACGCAATCACCTGTGCCCTGCGATACCCTCGCCTGCCCTCGCAATCGGCGCGGAGGCGCTCGCACAAATCCCAACGTGATACGCCTTTCGCCCGCAGTGCAGAATCGGCAATCGCCAACCCGTAGGAGAACGGCGCACGCAGTAAGCAATCCTCCACCGTGCGCCAAAACGACGTCACCCGCACGCCATCAACACGCTCGAGCGCGCCCGCCATCTGCGGACGCAACAACCTGCACCCGCTGCTCAACGTCACCGAACAACCCGTCTTAACAAGAAAGCGCGGCCCGAGCAGATCATTCGGCACCTCCAAACCCCACAAAAGCGCCGCGTCATAGCCCCAAAACGCCCAATCGGGATGAAATTCCGCAAGCCCTTTGATAGTCCTCAGCGCTCGCTCCGCCGACGTCAATGCATCCCAATCATGCTGAAAACAGAACAGGTACGGCTCGGGCTCCGCGATATCGTCGGTTCCAACATGGCGTCGCAGCCACATGAGCTCGGTATTGTCATGCGTTGCGAACAGCGCACCTTGCTTGGCCGTCTCCGTGAGCCGCGCGAGCATCCTGTTCCGCGCCAACGTGTTGCGAGTCGTATGTTTGTGTTTGAGAACGGTATTAGACACTTCCATCACCACCACGTCAGACAAATGGACCTTCGTCACCGTTACCTCCGCTGACAAATGTCTTGATCTGTAACAGAAAGACAGTCTTTGAGCCTCTAGTTGTTACAGAACAAGATCTTTCGGCACCGCGTCCAGCCTTTGTCTCAATCTGTAACAGCTAGGTCGACTTTTAGCCCGTAGATGTTACAGATTGAGACATTCCCCCAGCCCGTTGCCGAACATCTCAATCTGTAACAGTTACGGGCCTAAACAGCCGCCAAACGTTACAGATTGAGACAAAGTCAGGGCAGCAGGGCGACACCAGCCACATCCCCTACTCCCACTCCTGCTCGTAGATGTTAAGCGACTTCACGTACCGCCCCTGGGCACCCATGATGTCGCGGACCAGGCGCAAGAAGAAGCTGATGCATGAGGTGTCGAAGCCATCTTCCAGGTCTTCTGGATGAACGGCGCCAGGCCCGTCGACCGCCGTGTCACTCAGGCGTGCGATGTCATACAGATAGAGTTGTCCCGCCGTCAGCCAGACATCGTCGACGCAGGCGAGGCGCACCGCAATCGCTCCGTCGCTCCAATGCTCCTTTTGCACGATATGTGGGTCGTAGACATCAAAACGACGGTCGGTGCGCGTGTCACGCAGCGCAACCATACCAGTCGCAGGATCCTTGTCCAAAATGCCAAAGCGAGAGAAATAGTGCGTGTCGCGTACCTGTTCGAGCCGTCTGAGCGAAGCAGGCGAAAGCGACGCCGGCGGCTCGTCAACATACAGCTCAAGCAGCGTCTTGCCATGGTAATAGGGACGCTCGAACAGCAGCCAATCGGTAAATGCCATGTTATAGGCCATGATTTCGTTTTGCGAAGGCTCCTCGCAATAGCTGAGCCATGGATCGACTATCACTTCGAACTGTGTGCGCGCCGACTCCAAAAACTGAAACTTGCGCAGCATCCAAAACTGAGCCATGTCGGCAATATCGTTACCGACGGCCTCGGTCAGACGTCCCCGGTCCAAAACATGATCAGCCATGACATCCTCCTCAAACTGATGAACCTCAATTTGAGCTTACGAGGAGGGTGGGCAGCCACTGTCAGCACGGACAAAATAGGCCTCCGGCTGCAAACCAGATGCTGACCAAACACTTGACTAAAAGCTTGACCGAAAATGCGCATCGCAACAAAATCGCAGGTAAACATAGACGGCCAACCCGTCCTTTTGAGCCAGATACCCACAGCCACCACAGAAACAACAGGTGACCACAGCCCAAGAAGTCGACAAATGAACACCCGTACGTCGACAAACGAGCAAATCGCTCGCAAAGAACGTCCCCAACGACTAGACAAAAAAATGACTAGTCATTGGGGACGTTCTTAAATGACTACGTCACAGCTCCAGCGCATCGGCGACTTCGGCTGCGCAGGCCAGGGCATCGGCCATGGCGTTTACCACGAGCGAGCTGCCGTTGCGAGCATCACCCGCCACATACACCGGCGCGGCATCCGCGGCGACGCCGTCGACACGGGCCGCAAGGTGCGAGCCCTCGGCAGCCATCACCGGCAGCGGACGACCAGCAGTGGCAACGGGCACGCCAACGGCGTCGAACACACCGTGCTCCGGGCCCGTAAAGCCGCAGGCGATGAGCACCAACTGCGCCGGCACCTCGTGCTCGGAGCCCGCGATGCGCTCGGGCTTGCCAGCCGACCAATCCAGATCGACCACGCGCAGGCCCGCGGCCGCGCCCTTCTTGTCCAACAGTACCTCGATCGTATCCACACCCCAAGCGCGCATCTCGCCGCCCATGGTAGCGATGGCCTCCTGCTGGCCGTAATCGGTCTTCTTCACGTTGGGCCACTGCGGCCAGGGGTTGCTCGCCGCGCGCACATCAGGCGCCGCCGGCAAGAACTCAAACTGGCGCACGCTGCGCGCACCCTGACGTACCGCGGTGCCCACGCAGTCGTTACCGGTATCGCCGCCGCCAATGACCACAACGTCCAGGCCGCGCGCGTTCACCGCGGGGTCGCCGCCATCGAGCACCGAGACGGTCGAAGCCGTCAGGTAGTCCACGGCATACACCACGCCCGGGGCATCAATGTTCGCAGCCGAAAGCCCACGCGGAGCACGGGCGCCGGCAGCCACCACGACGGCGTCAAAGTCGTCGAGCTTGGCGGTAACCTTGGGATCGCTCACGTCGGCACTCAGCTCGAACACAATGCCCAGCTCGCGCATGAGCGCCACGCGACGCTCGACCACGGACTTCTCGAGCTTCATGTTGGGAATGCCGTACATGAGCAGGCCGCCCGGGCGGTCGTCACGCTCAAACACCGTCACGCGGGCACCGCGACGCGCAAGCTCCCATGCTGCCACCAGACCAGCAGGACCGGAGCCCACCACGGCAACCGTGGGTGCGCCCTCCCCTGCCGGCTCAAAGCGGCGCGGACCGCCGTTGGCCCACTCATGGTCGCTGATCGCGCGCTCATTGTCGTGAATCGTCGTGGGCTGGCCATCGACCGAGCCCAGGTTGCATGCGGCCTCGCACAGCGCCGGGCACACGCGACTCGTGAACTCGGGCATGGGCGAGGTGAGTGACAGGCGCTCGGCAGCCTCGTCCCAACGGCCGCGGTACACCAGCTCGTTCCACTCGGGAATCAGGTTGTGCAGCGGACAGCCGCTCGGACCTGCCTTGCCAAAGCTCGCGCCCATCTGACAAAACGCCACACCGCACATCATGCAGCGACTCGCCTGGGCACGGCGCGCGTCGTCGTCGAGCTCCACGTACAGCGGATCGAAATCGCGGCTGCGCTCCTCCACGGGGCGCAGCTCATGGGTCACGCGATCGATATCAAGAAAAGCACCGGGCTTACCCATGGCACTTACGCCTCCTTCTTGGTCGAAGCAACAGAGCTGGCGGCCACGGACGCAGCACCCGCAGCACCGCCCGCAACATCGAAGCGAGCAACATCCGCGTCACTCGCGCGACCGGTCACAATGTCAAACGCCAGCTCCTCGGCCTGCGCATGCGCTGTCTCTTATACACATCTGACGCTGCCGACGACGGAGAGAGTGTAGAT
>URBB01000031.1 GCA_900545835.1 uncultured Collinsella sp.
CTCGGCGCTCTGGGCGAGGAAGGCCGCCTCGCCCTTCTGGAAGGGTAAGGGCGAGAAGGGCGGCGCTGCCGCGCATCTCGCGGCGTAGAAAGGAGTGAGTACCATGACCAGCGCGAAGAAGATCTACCTCGCCGTGGCGGGCGGGCTCGTTGTCGCGGGTGTTGTCCTTGCGGGCATTGGCTTTATCGCTTCGGGTTTCGACCCGGCCGTGTTCACAACCCAAATCGACACGCGCGACAGCACCATCGTGCTCGGCGGCGTCGAGGTGGACGACCCGACGGGCCTCCCCCTCATCGAGCAGCTCGCCGGAATCGGCGAGGTCGACACCTCCGGCATCACCGCGTCCGAGTCCCCTGCTGCCCCGGAGGCGCCCACCGCTCCCTAAGCATAGCGTGCCCGGACGCCCCGTCCGTCGGGCTGTGCAAGCCTGTGGAACCCGGACCTCAACCCCAACCCAACCGGCCTCGAGCCTGCGTCGATTCGCTCCCCGTCCCGCGCGGGGGCCCATGACGCATACCCAAAATCCATCCGAGGAGAAAGGAACGCAATGACGACAGCCATGCCCCTCCGCCTTCACGGGGTCACGAAGGCGTACCGCGGGAGGACCGTCCTCGGCCCCATCGACCTCGCCCTCGAGGCGGGGCGCGTCTACGGGCTCATCGGCGAAAACGGCGCCGGGAAGTCAACGCTCATCTGTATCGTCACTGGCACCGCCAGCCCCAGCTCGGGCTCGGTTGAGCTGTTCGGCGAGCGCGGCGGGCGCGGGCTTGCCGCCGCCCGGAGGCGTATGGGCTACATGCCCGACGCGAGCTCGGCCTACCCGGGGCTCTCTGCGCGGGAGAATGGATTTGCAACGGTTGCTTAAACATTTTTTACAGGGACAGCCCTGCGTTCCTGAACTCAACTGGGCTCATGTAGACCAGTGTCGAAGGGGCAGTCGCCCCAGTCCGCGTACCAGACCTGTGTGCCGCCGAGGGAATACTTCCTCCAGTAGGGCCAGTGCGGGACGTCCATCCTCTCTTCCTTTCGGGGCGTCAGGCGCCGGGCCCAAGGCCGCACCTGCGCCCCAGCTCCGCCACGAGGGCGTCGTTGTCTCTGACCGAGACGATGGCGTCGCCGTCGTAGGGCGCCTCGATGTAGACGCGGTCGAGCGAGTTGGCCGTCCCCGCCCAGAGCGTCCTGGTGCGTCGGACGCCCCGCACGTGGGCGTAGGGTATCACCGAACGCGTCCTAGCGTACACGACGACGAGGCGGTCGCCGTAGAGCTCGAGGCGATTGCTGCGGACGGGAAGGGCAGCCAGGGCCACGAGGGCCGGGATGGGCAGCAGCGCGAGCCAGCCCCATAGGAGCGCGGGACTCGAGCTCAGGAAACACGCGATACACGCCGCGGATAAACCGCCCGCCACAATCACCATGGCCGCTATGAACCACGGGTCTGTCCTGCCGGGGAACACCCGCTCCGGCCGCTCGCCCTTCTCACCCATTACGGCCCTTCCGTCTCTTGCACCCCTCCCGGAACTGTCCGCATCAGTATAGCCAATGCTTTTTCTGATTTGTTGAGAAGTCGGCATTTGGGGGCATTTTGGATAGCGAACAGTTCAAACAAGAAGCTGAGAAAATAGAACAAAGCCTGAGTGCCTTGAGAGTCGCCGAGCGCAATGCAGTGATTCCCTTTATGAACGGCGACTTTATCCAATGGGATCTATATCTGGCATCCTCCTCTGAGTATGCGATGAGACTGATAGACGGATTCATCTCCATGCTCGGGTCGAGGAATCTTGTTTGCGTCGCCCAGCTTCTCCGCGCACAGATTGGAGTCTGCCTGCGGACATTCGCGTTATTCGCCGCCGAAGACCGGGATGACTTTCTCCCAAAAGGCTGCCAAGTACCATGGCGTGAGCGTTGGGGTAGTCATCATTCAGCGTGGATACATCCGGATGCGCATAGATCCAGACGATTCCAGCGTTCTCGTATTTCCCGTGCAGGTAATCGAAGAGGGCAAGCGACACCATACAGTTGCCGCCGACGGTCACGACTCTGTCGGGGTTTTCTGCCGTAAGCTTCCTCTGCGCATCCTGAATCCCCGCCAGGACTTCGTCCTCGGCATAGATGCGAACTGCCTCCCATTTCTCATGTCCAAGTTTTGGGACGCGTTTCACAATGCCGAGTGGGACCCCTGGACAGTCGGATCACGTGGTGGCCCCCTTTGAGAGGCTCACGAGCATGGTGGTCCCGTTCTCGGAACTTGCTTTGACCTCTGCCGTGCCACCGTGAAGAGCTGCAATCTCCCAAACGAGCGCTAGTCCGAGTCCTGCGCCGCCGTATGCCCTGCTGCGGGATTTATCCAGGCGAAAGAATGGTTGGAAGATACTCTCACGGTACTGCTTGGGTATTCCCGGGCCCTGGTCCTCGACTCGCAGGAACACGTGGCTGTCGTTGTCGCAGATGGAGACGTTGACAGTCGAGCTGGGGCGGCTGTAACGGATGGCATTTTCGACCAGGTTAAACACCAGTCGATAGAGGAGCGTGTCGCTCCCGATTACTAAAGCGTCTCCAGCACAATTGAGGGCTATGCCCTTATTTTCGGCAAGTGGCGCAAGATCGGTGAGGACCTCCTCGGACAAGGGACCAAGTTCAACATCGTCCTCGCAATGAACGCTGCAGAGCTCACTCATCTCGAGCAACACCTTGGTCATCCGCGACATGCGCTCGGTTTGTTCTTGTAGCAGGCCGAGCAACTCGGCTGTTTCGGGTTGTAAGTTGGAGCGCTCGGAGACAAACAGCTCGATCTGTGCCTGCATAAGGGCGAGCGGGGTGCGCAGCTCGTGTGCGGCGTTGCCGGTAAACTGACGCTGTGCAGAGAACCCTTCGCTAAGACGGGCGATCATGTCGTTGAAAGAGGCGCTGCATCGTTGCAGCTCGGTGGGCACATCTTCACTGAGTCTGATTTCGCTTAGGTTGTCAGGCTGCACACGCTCAACCTGGGCTGCAAAAGCCCGTAGCGGTTTGAGTGCACGGCCGCTCACAAAGTATGCCAGCGCGCCGCCAAGGAGTGTGACTCCAGCCGTGATGTACCAGGCTGTCGTGCCAAAAGACTCCTGTGCGTCGTTTACGACGATCGTGACCTCGTCATCGAGGCTCCCCTTCGTTGGGTCAAACGCCTGAGGTGCATCTACGCCGGCTGCGCTAAGGGCCGAGATATCGCTGCCGATGGCATCCATGTAGCGCATGCCCGTATAGCCGACCAGGCAGTTCGTCAGCACGCACGCCGCACACGTCAGCAGTGCCGCCATGATCGTTATGCGCCATTGCAGCGAAAGCCCTTTCATTCGCCATCCTCCATAACGTAGCCCTCTCCAATCCGATTGCGAATCGGGTCGTATCCCAAAGCGCTGCGCAACTTTTTTCGGAGTGACGAGATGTGTACGCGGGTTGCGTTGCTAAAGCTGTTCACGCTGCTATCCCAAACGTGCTCTATAAGCTCCTCTTGGCTTACCGGACGCCCCTGATTAAACATCAGGTATTCCAAGATTCCCGTTTCCTTGCGCGTAAGAGATAAAGCCTCGCTGTCCACGGAAGCGATGCGCGCCTTGGTGTCAAAGCGGAGCTTTCCGCAGGTTAAAACTATGTCGCTTTGTGTAAAGCGTCTGAGGGTAAGGCTGCGGATCCTTGCCGCAAGCTCGTCCAGATGAAACGGCTTGGTGAGGTAATCGTTGGCGCCGGCATCGAGTCCGGAGACTTTATCGGATACTTCGCCGCGTGCGGACAGAATCAGCACCTTGGTCTCGCAGTCAGTTTTCCTAAGTTCCCTGAGTACGGTCATGCCGTCGATGCGGGGAAGGTTGAGGTCGAGTACCACGAGGTCGAAGGCCTCAACGTCCAGTAGGTCGAGCGCCTCCTGTCCGTCGTGACAGCAGTCGACGCTGTACGCCAAGTTTCGCAAGCTGCGCGCGATTGCATCGCACAGCGCCCGCTCGTCCTCGACGATCAAAATACGCATAACAGTCTCCTTGCACATTTCAAATCGCGCTTAACACGGATTTTATAGCCGATATGGTCCAATGGTCGCGTAACGAAAGGAGTGGTCGAGTTGTTCAAAGCGGTAAAACCCGTGGTACAGGTCGCTTTGTTGATCGTCGGAATCACCATGGTGTGCTTTGGTGTTATGCGTGGCGAGGCGGATGCCGTGCTGGCCAAAGCGATTAGGCTGTGCTTGGAGTGTATCGGAATTGGATAAAAGAGAAAACACTGCGTCGCATGTTTTGGCCCGATTTCGCGGATTCATTCAGGCGACGGCGACGCTGGTCACCAATATTCACCTGCCAAACTTTGCCAAAGGAAGCATCTATCAGGGCGCGGGAAAAACAGTCTGCGTACCTGGACTTAATTGCTATTCGTGCCCTGCGGCATCGGGTGCGTGCCCCATCGGGTCGTTCCAGGCGGTGGTAGGTTCATCCAAGTTCAACTTTTCTTACTACGTCACCGGTACGCTCATTTTGCTCGGCGTGCTGCTGGGACGCTTTGTATGCGGCTTTCTGTGCCCGTTTGGCTGGCTGCAGGAGCTGCTGCACAAGATCCCCGGCAAAAAGCTTTCGACAAAAAGGCTCAAGGCGCTTACGTATATCAAATACGTTGTGCTGCTGTTTGCTGTTGTATTGCTGCCTGTGCTGGTGGTCAACGACCTGGGGATGGGAGATCCGTTCTTTTGCAAGTACGTCTGTCCGCAGGGCGTGCTCGAGGGTGCCATTCCGCTGGCGGCTGCCAACGCCGGCATTCAATCTGCGCTGGGGCAGCTCTTTACTTGGAAACTTGCCGTTCTCATCGCCGTGGTAGTGCTGAGCGTTTTGTTCTACCGCCCCTTCTGCAAATGGATTTGCCCGCTCGGCGCATTCTATGCGCTCATGAATAGGGTGTCCCTACTGGGGATTCGGGTTGACGCATGCAAATGTGTCTCGTGCGGCAAGTGCTCAAAGGTTTGTCAGATGGACGTTGATGTGGTCCGCGCGCCCAATCATGCCGAATGTATCCGGTGCGGAAAGTGCATCGGGGCCTGTCCCGTCGACGCCATCAGCTATCGCTATGGCCTGGATGTGTCGGCGGAAAAGCTCTCCTTGACCGCCGATAAAAAGTAAACAAGCTTCGACAAAACGGAGGAATGACCATGAAGCTTTCTAAGATTGCGGCCCTGTTTATGGTGCCAGTATTGGCCTTGTGCCTTGTGGCGTGTTCGGCGCCCAGTGGCAATGCGAGCGAATCTGCGAGCTCCGATCCTAAGATCGCAGAACTCACTGCGCAGAAGCCGACCAATGCCGATGAGGCCGCCGAGCTGTATGCGAAGCTCATGAAAAAGGAGAACGATATCCTTTCGAGTGATAACGCGCTGTGGGAAAAGGTATTCAATGCGGCAAATAAAGACTCGGTAATGATTGAGGACGGCAGCAATTACGGCGATTTCCTGCTCAAGACCATCGACGGCGCCAAGGATGAGTTCACGGCGGATGAGCTTAAGACGCTCAAGGCCGGTGCACAGCAGATCAAGGAGATTGAGGACAAGCTCGAGAGCTTGGAGAAGGAGTTCCCCGGCTGTGGAAGCACGCCGAGCGAAGGCGAGAGCGTCGACGCTTCGACCGCTGGCATGACGGCTGGTGCCAATGCTTCGAGCGAGGCGACGAAGTTCCCCAGCTTTACGGGCAAAGACCTGGATGGCAACGACGTGAGCAGCGACGAGCTGTTCGCTAAGAACAAGGTCACCGTCATGAACTTCTGGTTCACCACGTGCAAGCCGTGCGTGGGTGAGTTGGGCGACCTTGAGGACCTGAATAAGGAGCTTGCCAAGAAGGGCGGCCAGGTCGTGGGCGTCAATTCCTTTACGCTCGATGGCAACAAGGGCGAGATTACAGATGCCAAGGACGTGCTGAGCAAGAAGGGCGTGACATATAAGAACATCTGGTTCAAGTCGGATAGCGAGGCCGGTAAGTTCACGTCAAATTTGTTCTCGTTCCCGACAACGTATGTCATCGATCAGAATGGCAACATCGTAGGGGATCCAATCGTGGGAGCCATCAGCTCCGCCGAGCAGCGCACAGCACTCAACAAGCTTATCGATCAGGCGATTGCGAATAGCGAGCAGTAAAAACGCGTAAAGCATAGCGTGGATCGTGCGCCACTGTGCGAAGTAGTCCGCTACCTTTCAAGATAAGCTCCACCATATAGAGGTCCCGCTCGGGACCTCTTTTTGGGCACTGTCCCGTTCGTTTTTTGGCGCGGTTCGTTACATTCCTCACTGGCGCCGGCAAAAAATGGGGATAGAGTAGGACAAACGCGTCGAATACGAACGGCGGAGGAGAGCAGGCAGGGTGCCTGCGCAGGAGAGGTTGCCGTCCATGCTGGAGCTCAAAGGAATTTGCAAAAGGTACGTCACGCAGTCGTTTACGCAGGTGGCGCTCGACAACGTAAGCCTGTCTTTTCGCGATAACGAGTTCGTGGCCATTCTGGGTCCCTCAGGTTCGGGTAAAACCACGATGCTCAACGTTATCGGCGGACTCGACCACTTTGACTCGGGCGACCTGCTGATCGACGGTATTTCGACCAAGAATTTTCACGATCGCGATTGGGATGCCTACCGCAACAACCGCATCGGCTTTGTGTTCCAGAGCTATAACCTCATTCCGCATCAGACCATTTTGGAAAACGTTGAGCTGGCGCTGACGCTCACGGGCGTGGGGCATGCCGAGCGCCGCCAGCGTGCGCGCGAGGCGTTGGAGAAAGTCGGCCTGGGCGAGCACGTTAACAAGCGCCCGAGTCAGCTTTCGGGCGGGCAGATGCAGCGCGTGGCCATCGCCCGCGCCCTGATTAATGATCCCGAGATCGTCCTTGCCGACGAGCCGACCGGCGCCTTGGACTCTACGACGTCCGTGCAGGTCATGGACTTGCTCAAGGAAGTCGCACGCGACCGTCTGGTTATTATGGTCACGCACAATCCCGAGTTGGCGTACCAATACGCCACGCGCATTGTTAACCTGGCGGACGGCAAGATCACCGACGATTCCGATCCTTTCGATGTCGCCAAAGCCGCACGTCGCGAGGCTAAGCCTACGCGCAAAACCTCGATGAGCTTTGTGACGGCGCTGGGGCTTTCTGCCCGAAACCTCATGACCAAAAAGGGCCGTACGGCCATGACTGCCTTTGCGGGCTCGATTGGCATTATCGGTATTGCGGCGATTCTGGCGCTGTCCAATGGCGTGAACAACTACATCAAAAAGGTCGAGGAGGATACGCTCTCGAGTTACCCGCTTACGATCTCCAAGCAGGATTACGACCTGTCGTCCATGATGGGCGGGCAGGGGGCTGCGGATGATGGCTCGCCTGAAAACGTTGATTTGTCCGACGACAGTGCCGGCGGCAAGGCTCAGGGAACCGATAAGATTCCCGTGGTCACGGCCGTAAAGGATATGTTTGCGAGCGTTAAGTCCAACGACATGACGAGCTTTAAGGCATGGATCGATGCCGGTGGTGACGGCATCGATAAAGAGGTCAATGCCATTCAGTACGGCTACGGTGTATCGCCGGTTGTCTATCGTGCCGGCAAGGGCGATGAGAAGCCTGTCCGGCTGGTGCCCAACGCCATGACCGAGGCCATGAGCGGAGGCGCGAGCTCGGCGGCAACGGTGAGCATGGAATCCACGGGAACCTCGGTCTTTAACGAGATGATTGACGACCAGAGTCTGCTCGACAGCCAGTACGATGTTGTCGCCGGTCATTGGCCCACGTCTGCCAACGAAGCCGTAATGGTGCTTTCGAGCCGCGGCACGGTGGGCGATTACACGCTCTACAGCATCGGTGCGCTGGATATCGATGAGCTCAACGATCTGGTTAACAGCGCCATGGCGGCTGACGGTGGGGTCGAAGCGCCCGAGACCGGCGCCGACTTTACCTACGACGATGCGCTGTCTACCACGTTTAAGGTGTTGTCGCCGGCCGATGCCTATCGCAAAAACGAAGAGACTGGCATGTGGACCGATATGTCTGGCGACACCGACTTTATGGCCGCCAAGGTTGCCGACGGTATCGACGTGCACATTGTGGGCGTGGTACGACCCAACGAGACCGCCAACGCGAGCGCGTTGTCCCCGGGCATTGCCTACACGCATGCGCTGACTCGCCAGCTTATGGAGCGCGCCGCAAATTCGCAGATTGTGCAGGAGCAGCTCGCCCACCCCGAGACGGATGTCTTTACGGGCAAGTCTTTCGATGAGCTGCAAGGCGAGGCCAAACAAGGAGTGGATCTGGGCAGCATGTTCAGTGTGGACGAGGCAGCGCTCAAGAGCGCGTTCTCGTTTGATGCGTCTGCACTCTCGGGTGTTGCCGGCGGTATGGACCTTTCTGGTATCGACTTATCCGGGCTGGACATTGACCTTTCGGGCGTTGGGAAGGACATCGATTTCAGCGACATTATGGCCAAAGCGCCGGCACCAGATTTCTCGGGCATCTTTGACGGCCTGGAACTCACACCCGAGCAAATGCAGCAGGTGGGAATGCTTGCCAACCAACTGTTTGAGGGCTTTTTGCAGTCTGATCAGTTTAGGGCGCTGTCACCCGAAGATCTTAAGGACGCGTCGAAGCTCGCCGCCGCGTTCTCGACGTATCTTGAGAGTGATACGGCAGCCCAGCAAATCCTGGCTCAGCTCAAGGCACTCGGCGGCGATGCCCTGGCAGAGCGCCTGCAGCAGGCGATGACCGACTATGTGCAAAAGCAACTGGCTCCGTATCTGCAGCAGGCTATGGATCAGGTGATGCAGACAATTAGCGAGCAGATTGCGACAACGGTGTCAGCTCAGCTCAAGGCGGGCGCGGCAGGGCTCATGGGCCAGATGGCGACGCAGATGTCATCGAGTTTTGCCAACCTGGCGAGCGCTATGCGTGTGGATGCGAGTGCCTTTGCTCGTGCCATCCATTTCAACATGGACGCCGAGGACCTGAGTTCGCTCATGATGAGCTATGCCAAGGTTTCGAAGCTCACCTATGACAACAATCTGACCACGTTGGGCTATGCGGACGAGGCAGACCCCATCTCGGTCAAGATTTTCCCACGTGACTTTGAGGCCAAGGAGCGCGTACTCGATCACATCGATGCGTATAACAAGCAGGTCAAAGCCGCCGGCCACGATGAGCAAGCAATCTCGTACACCGACTACATGGGCATCATCATGGGTTCGGTGACCGACATCGTGAACACCATCAGCTTGGTGCTCATCGCATTCGTGAGTATCAGTCTGGTGGTGAGCTCCATCATGATCGGCATCATCACGTACATCAGCGTACTGGAGCGCAAGAAGGAGATCGGCATCCTGCGCGCGATCGGCGCGTCGAAGCGCAACGTGGCCAACGTATTCAATGCCGAGACCTTTATCGAGGGCCTCATCGCCGGCGTCTTTGCCATTGTCGTCGTGGTGCTCGTGAGCTTTCCGGTTAATACCTGGGCGCTTGCGGCCAAACAGGTGCCCAATCTGATGAGCCTGCCCGTGCAGGATGCGCTGGTGCTCATCGCAATTTCAGTGCTGCTGACGGTCGTTGCCGGCCTGCTGCCGGCCCGCAGCGCATCCAAGAAGGATCCCGTCGAAGCCCTGCGCTCCGAATAATGTGACAAAAGGGTTGTTCCTTTGTCACATTGAGGCCCTTGCGAAATCGGGGTCTAATACTTTTCCGAGAAGTGAACGAGTCAAAATGGACCCCCGAAGCATCGGCACTTTCGAGATGCAATTTCCTGCGGTTTTGCCATCCAAATCCTGCGGGTTTGACGTCTAAAAATGTCGATGCTTCGGAGGTTCAAAAACGGTCGTTCACTTCTCGGAAAAGTATTAGACCTCGTTATATTGGCGGCGTTCGCGAGCGGCAACCAGAGTGCAGCCTCCTAGCCCTCCTTTGCAGAGAGCATGAGCCTAATTTCCGGATGGGTGTATTCGTCGAACTCTTCTTTGGGCTCGGTGTCAAAGGTGTAGTACGACCTGATGGATTCGCCCTCCGTCTTGATGCTGATTTCTTCATATAGGGAGCCGGCTAAAAATGCCTGCTTAAATTCATCCGACAGGCTGCATGGCGTGAGGAGGCCCGGTGTGGCAACGGAAACGTCCAGCCCATTGAGCGGGGCATAGAGCGTCGCGATATCCTGCTCGGCGCGGGCGAGGTTGTCTGCAAGGCTTGCCTTGGGGTCGATCTGACTGACGTAATCGACGTCCGTGAGCGTGCCGTCTACATCAAAAGAAAGGTAGATATAGGCTGCTTGAGCGCCGAGGTCATTATCGCGCAGATAGCCGATTATGCGGTAGCCGTAGTCGTGATACGACTCGTATGGGTCGTCTGCTGCGACGCGTTCGCACGCGGGCTCCAAGGCATCTTGCGCGATGGCGAGCTGCTCGGCGGCTGCAGCCTTTCTTGCCTGAAGCGCGTTATTTCCCTGGACAAACTGCGGGATGTAGACGCCAAGCAGCACAATGGCGGGCACCACCGCGAGAGCTATGATCTGCTTCTTGACGCTTGGAATCGTCACGTCGTATGCGTTTGCCATGGCCTCGACATTGCTCGAGGTCTCGGCTAGCACGTCTGCCGCCGTGGCGACTGCCCCTACGGCGCCGGCGACCTCGGCGGCACCGCCCAGGTTGCGCGCGAGATCGTTATCGCTGTTCTTGAGCAGGCGGCCGGCAGCTTGCGTGGCAAGCACGCCGGCGACCTCCGCGGAACGGTCCTTGTTGGTCTGGGCTACCGCGAGCCTGCTCTGCAGCTCCTTCCACTGTTTGCCCTGCATTCCAAAGCGCGGCGCAAGAGCGCAATAGCAAAAGATGGCGAGTTCGATAACGGTGAGTGCGATGGCGGTATATATGCCCGCGGGTTGGAATTCTTTTTGGTGGAACGCGATATCGTTAATCATTTGGAGCGGCAACATCAACAGGCATGCCACGAACGACATGACGAGTGCGGTCGCTGCGATCTTGGGGTATGTGCAGTACCGCTGGATGCGTTTCTGTTCTTGTTCGGTAAGCTGCTGCATGGGGGCCTCGACTCTCATCGTTTTTTGGGCGATGCGCACACGCTCTTGAGTATAGATGAGTGAAGGACGTCTGTTGTTCAGACATGGCGGTCAACAGCGTGCTGTTGGTGCTCGCTTGATCGTGGGCGCCATTCACCTTCGTTGCACAGCGACGACTGGTTGGCTGGTTGGCGTCAAGTAACCGCCTCCGCCTTGTGGGCCGCCTCAAGGACAAGGCATAATGCATGTGACAAAGGGGCAGTCCCTTTGCCGCATTGATCTGAGAGTAGATGTTGATGATTCTATCGTTGGCCCCCATGGAGGGGATTACCGGGCATGTGTTCCGTCGCGTGCATGCGGAGTGCTTCGGTGCGCTCGACTGCTATTACACGCCGTTTTTGCCGCCACCGCGGGTGGGAAACCGCTTTGGCGGCAAGGCGTTTAAGGAGATCGATCCTGCCAATAACCAGGGGCTTAACGTAGTGCCTCAGCTGATGTCCAAGAACGCGGACGAGTTTGTGTGGGCGGCACAGGTGCTCGCCGACATGGGCTATCGCGAGGTCAATCTCAACTTGGGTTGCCCCTCGGGGACGGTTGTCGCCAAGGGCAAGGGCTCGGGCTTTTTGCGCCACTTGGACGAGCTCGAAGTGTTCTTGAGCGATGTGTGCGAACGTTCGCCGTTGCCGGTGTCGGTAAAAACCAGGCTGGGGCTGGAGAGCGACGACGAATACGAGCGCGTGCTCGATCTGTATTGCCGCATGCCGCTGGCAGAGCTGATTGTGCACCCGCGCGTGCAAAAGGACCGCTATACGGGCTCGCCGCGCAAGGAGTTTTATGGCGAGACGCTGGAGCGCGCGCCGTTTCCGGTGGCATACAACGGCGATATTTTTGATCTTGAGGACATGGATGCGCTGGTGGAGGCCTATCCCGGCACACGTCATGTAATGCTGGGGCGCGGCCTGCTCGCGAACCCCGCTCTGGCTCGCATGGTCAACGGCGGTCCTGCTGCCACGGCAGCCGAGCTGCAGCGTTTCCATGACACGCTGTTTGCTGCCTATGCAGAAGAGATTGGCGGTAACGCGGTCTTTCGCATGAAGGAGTGGTGGTTCTACGCCAAGTGCGCTTTCGCCGACCCCACTACCGTTCACAAGCTCGTACGTAAGACCAAAAAGGTCGACGAATACCGCGCCGCCGTCGAGCGCGTCTTTCGCGAGCAGCCGCTTGCGCCCATAGCCCGCTTCCACGGCTAGTTAGCCATTGGGGACGTTCTTTAACGACTAGTCATTTAAGAACGTCCCCAACGACTATGTAGCAAAAAGCTGTACACCAGCATCCAAAGATGTCGAAAATGTCGACTTTGGATGCTGGCGTACATGTTTGGGTTCGGCGGGGGAGCGGTGCCTAGGCAATCATTGCATCAAGTGTTATGAGTTCCCTGAGCCGTTCCGTGCGCGTTTGCCCATGGCGTTTGGCTTTTTCGTCAAACGCCTCAAGAACCGATTCGCCCACACGTGCCGACAAGACAGCGCTCGGCTCATCAGAGATCGGCGGCCTTCCCAGCTTAACGGTGCGGCCTTTCGGCCATTCATCTTTTTCGTAAGCTTCCGCGGCTTTCTCTAACTCTCCAGGGGCAAATCCCATCATTTTTTCAAGCTGCTCAGCATCCATGGCGCCTCCTATCGATCGACATAATGTCGAGCGCTGGTTCTCGGATTCCCTTTTTTGTATACAGTTTTGTAGACAAAAATACAAGCAGTTTATCGGGCTAATTAGCTTGTTTTGATCCGCCTGCTCGATAGGAAATGAGCATTGACGGCTTCGATACTCCTTTGCTTTTCAGCTTGGAATTTGGATGCTCGTTGAACTTCCGTAGGGGAGCGTTTTATTAAGCTATCGAGATTCTGGGCAGGAGCTCTCACCGGTCTTCGATAGTGGGACCAGCTTAATTCGCGACACAGTGTGTCGCGAATTGGAGTAGTCGTTGGGTGTCCTTCAATGGCTAGTCATACAAGAACGTCCAAGTGCCGGATTTTGTCATTTAGTGTCGTTCTCAGCGACTATTCTGGAGGGTCGTGGTCAAAAAAGGGCAAATATGAGTACTGTTGCAATTATGGTTGCATTTTTTTTGCTATAAATAGTAGCTCCTGATGAGATTTGTTCCCATTAAGAGCTACATTTATTGAACATATGAGGAGAAATAACGTCGTCTGCGGACGAGTGGAACGTTGAATAGTTCCTGAAATGATCAAAATTGCTGCTACTAAACAGGTAGCAGTACTCATATTTGCCCTTTTTTGACCATAGCTCCCTCGGAAACTCTTTCCCGAGGCATCAAACAGCCATAATCCAAAGGTCGCCTCAAACAATTAGCCGGTTAAGAGCGTCCATGGCTACCCAAAAGTTGTACGCCAGCATCCAAAGATGTCGAAAAATGTCGACTTTGGATGCTGGTGTACATGTTTGGGTCGTATAGGTTGGGGCGAGCCGGTCGCAACGCGAGTGTTAGAGCAGGTTCTCCTGTGCCCATGCGATGATGTCGCTCGATTCGTAGAGTGGTTTGCCGTCGATGAACAGGCAGGGAACCTGGCGTTTTCCGCCGACGGCGATAAGCGTCTGCTCGGCATCGGAATCGGTCGAGATATTGCGTTCAAGAATGGTCACGCCGTTATCGGCCAAAAAGTGCTTGACCTTTATGCAATACGGGCAGCCGGTCATAACGTAGAGTGTGAGCTCGTGATCAGTGGTCATGGGTCTCCAATCGGTTGAGGTTTCAATTGGAATACCCAAAGCCGCCGCGGTCTATGCGCAAATCAGCGACGACTCAATGGCCTGTACCAGAAACGCCGTGGCTCCGGTGCCGCAGGGCTTGTCGTAGTAGTCAACAAAGCGCTGGTCGGCAAGATAGCCGTGGGCGAGGCCCAGGTATGCTTCGTCTTGGGGCTCGTGTCCCCAGTTGAGACCAATCCAACGACGATGCATCGCGACGAGCTTGCGAGCCTCGCTTCCATTCGCATCGCCATCGCCCATGGCAATCGAGAGCTGACCCAGAATAGCGCGTTCAAGTTCTTTCATGTCGCTCCATGTCTGAGGGTCCATGTCCAGTAACGTTTCGTTTGCTGCATCGATTGCCTCATCGCCGTAGCGCTTCCGAGCCTCGGCGCCGTAGCGCTCCTCGTTTTCCTGCACGGTGCGCCAGCGCTCCAGTTGCGGCAGGACGGCGCCCATGAGCGAGACGGCTTCGTCGAGCGACATGCCGGTGTTTTGCGCCAGCCGTGGGGCACAGTCCTCGATCATCGCCTCCATCGTGGTCTCGTAGGTGTACTTGCCGTGGTCGTAGCACCACTTGCAGTAATGGTCGGTCGCGGTGCCCGCAGCATCGGTGCCGCAGTCGTCGGGCGTGAGTGTCATGCCGCAGCTCTGGCAATAGTGCTCGGGCATTTCGAGCAGGTGAGACAAGGGTTCTCCGGTTACGGCTGCAATGAGCTTCATCATGTCGATGCCCGGTGTGACCTCGCCACGCTCCCAACGGCTGACGGCTTGGCGTGTGACGAAGAGCTTGGCGGCGAGCTGCTCCTGGGTAAGGTGATGGGCGCGACGGACGGCGATGAGCTTTTCTGCAAAGGCCATAGCGGCTCCTTTCTGCTGGTTGATGGCTTAAGCATACGCGGCAGCAGGTGCCCTTCCAAGCAACCGTTGGTTGCACGACGGAGGACCGCGGCGAAGAATTGCGCGCAACGCCCCATGCCTCCATGCCGTACAATGACCGGCATGGAACCTATCGCACACATACATACCGACCTGCCGCAGAAGTTCGGCATTCCGCGCAACAGCTTTTTGGCGCCTCATCTGCAGGGACGCATCGTCTTTGAGCCGGAATTTGCCTCCAAGGCAGCGGTTGAGGGCCTGGACTCCTTCTCTTACCTATGGCTGTTGTGGCGCTTCGAAAACGGAACGCCCGGCGGCACGGCTAAGGACATAGCTGCCGATGCCAAGACGCAGGACAGGTCCGGCACCAATGCCAAGTGGTCGAAAACTGTGCGCCCGCCGCGTCTGGGCGGAGCCGAGCGCGTGGGCGTCTTTGCCACGCGCAGCCCGTTTCGCCCCAATCCTATCGGACTTACCTGCGTAAGGCTCGATCACGTTGAGCTCACCGACGATGGCCCCATCATCCATGTGCTGGGGGCCGATCTGCGCGACGGCACGCCCATCTACGACATTAAGCCCTACATTCCGTTTGCGGACTGTCACCCGGATGCGACCGGCGGCTGGATTGAGGATGCTCCGTGGCAAGAGCTCGACATCGAGTTCCCGCAGACGCTGCAGGATATGGTCCCGCCCACAAAGCTCCCCGGCCTGGTCGAGGTCCTGCGCCAAGACCCGCGCCGCGCAGGCAGCAAGCACGAGCCGAACCGCGTTTACCACTTGGCCTACGCCGGGCTCGACATATCGTTTACGGTCGATGAAACCCAGCTAACCGTAGTTGCCGTCAATGACGCGCGAGACTAACCGGTCATTCGTCCGCACCCGTCAAATTAAGCGCCAAACCCCATGCCAAAACCGCCCACGCTGGTGGACAATAACGCCTATCGAAACAGTCTACTTTGCACGGGAGCTCAGCATGAAATACGACTTTAGCTCGCTAATCGATCGCCACGGCATGGACTCCATCGCCGTTGACTCCTGGGGCGAGATCCCCGGTATGGCTCCGAACGCACCCGACGAGGGCTTCGACCGCATTCCCATGTGGGTGGCCGACATGAATTTTGCCACGGTGCCCACGGTCCAGGAGCACATCATTCAGCGCGCTCAGCATCCCATGTTTGGCTACTTTAACCCGCGCTCCGAGTATTTCGACCGCATCATCGAATGGCAGAGCCGCCGCAATGGCGTCGAGGGTCTGCGCCCTGAACATATCGGCTACGAAAACGGCGTGCTGGGCGGCGTCGTGTCGACGTTGCGCGCGTATGTCCAGCCGGGCGATGCGGTGCTGGTCCACAGCCCCACCTACATTGGCTTTACCAAGTCTATCGAAGCCGCGGGCTATCGCATTGTCCACAGCCCGCTTAAACTCGACGACCAGGGCGTGTGGCGCATGGACTTTGAGGACATGGAGTGCAAACTCGCCCAAAACCACATCCATGCCGCGGTGTTCTGCTCGCCGCACAATCCTTGCGGCCGCGTATGGGAGCGCGACGAAATCGAGCGCGCCATGGACATCTATCGCCAGCACGATTGCGTGGTGATTTCGGACGAGATTTGGTCCGATATCATCCTGCCGGGGCACAAGCACATCCCGACGCAGTCGGTGAGCGAGGATGCCCGCATGCGCACGGTTGCCCTCTATGCGCCGAGCAAGACGTTTAACCTAGCGGGTCTGGTCGGCAGCTACCACATCATCTACAACGAGACGCTGCGCGACCGCATGTGCGCCGTGTCTAACAAGACCCATTACAACGAGATGAATGTCCTTTCGATGCATGCGCTTATCGGTGCCTACCAGCCGCAGGGCTACGAGTGGGTGGACGAGCTCAACGAGGTGCTTGCCGGCAATATCGAGTACTTCTGCACGTATGCAGAAAAACAATGGAAGGGCGTCGCGTTTTCGCGTCCGCAGGGCACGTACATGGTATTTCTGGACTGCACCGAGTGGTGTCGCGAGCATGGCCGTGATATTCAGTGGCTGCTCGACGAGGGCGCCCGCGTGGGCGTGGGGTATCAGGATGGCCGTCCGTTCCACGGGCCCTGCCACATTCGCGTGAATCTGGCGCTGCCGCTTTCGCGCGTAAAAGAGGCGTGCGACCGCCTAGACCGCTACGTTCTTGGGGTATAGGGGTCGCACGATTCGGGTACCGCGGCTTGCGCCCATGTCGTCAATGTGCGTGGGCGCATAGAGCGCAGAGGGTTGCGAGCGCGTTTTCCACGTTCGCTACTTTTCTTGAATTTGTTTGCCGCAAAGGTGCTCAATCGTAATTTCATACAGTTGGACACCTCTGATACTTTGCTTGATTTCCTCTTCGACCTCTTCGGCAGAAGGATAGTACTTGAGGGCAAACTGTCGGACTTTGTCTTCGACAAACGCCGGGTCATCGTTCACGAGGCGGCAACGGCCAAAAACCACGGTGCTCTGAACATAGGGTGCCCAGTCGTCGTCTTTATACCAATCGTTGCCATAGACGGTAAAGCAGACTTTGTCGCTGCGTTTGAGTGCATCGACCTTATGCCCCGCCTTGGCTCCATGAAAGTAAATTTTGTTGTGCTCGGGGTCAAAGTAGTAGTTAACGGGAATGGCGTAAGGATAGCCGTCGTCTCCGTTGACGGCAAAAATGCCGCGTTTGCAATTAACGAGCAGCTCTCGTGCCTCTTGATCGGTGATAGCGCGCTTCTTCCTGCGAAGAGGTCTAAACATCGTGGGCTTCCTTTCTTTCCGCGTGTTGCGTGCACGATGGTGGGCGGTGTGTCTATATCACGATACTAGTTCAGGCTGCGAGTTCGATGGGAACGCCCCGTTTTCCGCAGATTGAAACGTCCTTCGTTTTGTCGTGGGAGGATTGTCCCTCACAACCCGTCGTTTAGAAGCGTTCTTAATGATTGGTTCCGTTTGCAGGGGAGGCGTGGGACAATACCGACCAAAAGCGATTGATTGTCCTGAAAAAAGGGGGTCTCGATGAAAAAGCTGAGGACGCTGGCCGATGTGTTGCGTCAGGCCGGTTTCGTGCGTATCACGGGCCTATTTCTCGTCTTTTATCTTCTGTGTTCAACGGCCGTCTGGCTCTCTGAGCCCACGACCCTAACGTTTGGCGATGGACTTTGGTTTAGCTTTGAGACGGTCTCGACCATCGGCTTTGGTGACATTCCGGCCGAGACACCGGTCGCCCGTGCCATCACGGTCGTCCTGAGCGTTATTAGCATTTTTTACATCGCCATGCTCACGGGCGTGGCGGTGAGCTACTGCAATACGCTCATCAAGATGCGCCAAAAGGACACCATGGCGCGCTTTATGGACGATCTTGAGCGCTTGGAAGAACTTGACCGCGATGAACTTGCCGATTTGTCGCGACGCGTGCGCGAGTACCGTCGTCGGCAGCGCTAAGACGAACGTCGCGCGTCACGATGAGGGGGACTGAACATGAATATCACCGTGTATCTGGGTGCCAGTGCCGGCAACGACCCGGCGTTTCTGCCCGCGGTGCAGGAGCTGGGCGACTGGATTGGCGCCAATGGGCACGCGCTGGTATACGGCGGGTCCAAGTCGGGACTGATGGGCGCGCTCGCCGATAGCGTACTTAATGCCGACGGGCACGTGACGGGTGTGGAGCCGAGCTTTTTTATCGAGGCCGAGTTTCAACATGACGGTATCGACGACCTCATCGTGACGAGCGATATGGCGGAGCGTAAAGCAAAGATGATCGAGCTCGGCGATGCGTTCATTGCCTTTCCCGGCGGCACGGGAACGCTCGAGGAGATTGCCGAGGTTATGTCCGCGGTGTCGTTGGGGCACCTGAGTGCTCCGTGCATCCTGTATAACCTGGACGGTTACTACAACGACCTCAAGGCACTGCTCGGACACATGATCGATAAGGGCCTATCGAGCCCGCGGCGCCAACAGGGCATCTACTTTGCCGAGGACCTGCACGAGATTGCCTCGATTATCAACGGATGAGCCTTGAGCCTGTCCCGCCGTGCTTCCCGTTGGCGCCGTTTGCAGCGCGGATGGTTGGCTTGTCTGGGCCACATTCGCTCTAAAATAAAACCTATCTTTGTCGATTTTGGCCACGGGAGGACCCGATGGATAGCCTTGCAAAACCCAAAAACCGTGCGCTGTTTTTAGTTAGCGTTGCCGTGACCGGTACGTTCGCAGGCGCCGCGGTCTGGCTGTTCTTTTTTGCGATGGAGCACGGTATCGACTCTGTCTCTTATACAC
>URBB01000032.1 GCA_900545835.1 uncultured Collinsella sp.
AGGGACCGAGTCGACCGGGTTTTTGTGGACAACGCCCGGGATCTCGTCGATGACGGTATCGAGCATGGTGTCCTTTTGCCCGAGCACCGTAGCGCCGCTAAAGTCGCTGAGCTTGGTCGCGTTTTGGTAGGGGGAACCCTCTTTTACGAACAGGCCAAAGTAGCCAATGAAGTACGGATCGGAAAAGCCGACGGACTCCTCGCGCTCGGGCGTGGCGCTCATGCCGGCAATGATGAGGTCGATCTGGCCGTTGTTGAGCGAATCGATAAGACCCGAGAAGCTCTGTTTGACGGCAACGGGCTCGCCGCCGAGGGCCTTGCAGACGATCTTGGCGATCTGCACGTCGTAACCATCGGCATAGGCGCCCTGCACGTTGTCGATGGGGATGGTGTACTCGCTGGCTTCGGAGACCTGCCAGTTGTACGGGGCGTAGGCCGCCTCCATGCCAATGCGGATCTTGTCCTTGCCGATCACGGAATCGGACAGGTCGTCGCGACCGCCGCCCGTCGTGGGCCGAACCACCTTGAGCGTTGACGGGCGCTGACAGCCGGCGAGCGCGCCGGCGACGACGGAAGCGCTCGCAGCGAGAGCACTACCCAAAAAGATGCGACGGCTGCATACCGGCTGTGGATGCGCGTCGCGTTGATGGGGAGAATGCATAATCTGCCTTCCCTGTTGAATCGTATGCTGACGACTTAACAGGATATACGCCAGCGACCAGCAGCGCAGTACAAGCTCGAAAAATTAATAGACGCACGGTAGCCATTGGGAACACCGATGTTTTGGCAATGCCGGCGAGCGACGTCCAGAGCGAACAAGTGGCATGAAAAAGGCAAGGCATGACCAGAAGGTCTATGTCTTGCCTTTTGAATGACAACTTGTCGCTCTGGACGACGCGCAGCATCGACCGAGCGGCGGAACCGCTAGAGCAAGGTAACGCTAAAACTGCGCTTGTCCGTCTCGCCCGGGGCCAGGGTGATGGTGTTGACCTTGTGCTCAAAGACGTCGTCCTCGGTGTCCATGGTGGTGTGACCGGTCCAGGGCTCGAGCGCCACAAACGGAGCGTCGTTGGCGGCAGACCACACGCCGATGTACTTAAAGCCCTCAAAGTCAATCTTGACGCCGTGGCCCGACTTGCGGCCGCGCAGTGTGAGCGTGGAGCCCGGGGTATCGGTGAACATGATGGCGTCGTTATCGAAGCTGCGGTGCGTGATGGGCAGCACGTCCGAGTTGTCGGGAGCCTTGTAGCTACCCTCGAACGTCATAAGACCGTCGGGCGTGATGATGGGAGCCTCGTTGGTCCAAGCCTCGGTAAACGCCAGCTCGTAATCCTCGAATGCCTCGTCCTCGGCACCGGGAGCGGGCACGTTAAATGCGGGGTGGCCGCCCACCGAGAACGGCAGGTCCACGTCGCCGGTATTGGTGACGGCAAAGGTCTGCGTGAGGGTGGCGTCGCCGGTCAGGGCATAGGTCATGTTGAGCTTAAAGTGGAACGGAAAGGCCTTGAGCGACTCGGGCGTATCGGTGATCTCGTACGTTACCCAGGAGCCGTCCTCCGAAACCTCGACCAGCTCGTGCTCGACGATGCGCGCGAGTCCGTGGCGCGGCATCTCGCAGGTGCCGGCCGCAGACGTTGCCGTGTTGTTGCGCAGCGAACCCACAGTGGGGAACAGGATGGGCGCGTGCTTGCCCCAAAAGGCGGGGTCGCCCTGCCACAGATACTCGTTGCCGTTGAGGGCAAGGCTCGTGAGCTGGGCGCCCATGGAATCGATGGCCGCGGTGAGGCCGCCGCGCTTGATGGTAGTGACGGTAGACATGCTACTTCCTCCAAAAGTAAACAATAGTGTCGAGGGCTATTGTCCCACTCTTGGCGGCGGGGTTGAGCGACAGGCGCAGTTATTGAGCAATAGCGTAAAGGTCAAACCCGCCCTGCGGAGTGCTATCGACCGTATCGGGCGCCTGCGAGTTAAAGCTCACGGGAACCATGCGCTTTGAGGCGCGGAAGCGCGTGCCGTCGGTGGCGACGGGCGGTTCGTCGACGGTGAGCTCGTAGTCGCCGGGCTTGAGCTCGATGCCGTCACCAGCGGAATTGACGTATTGATACTCGTCAATCGTCTGCCCTTTGAGCGTACGCCCCACGATGTGGATGAGCATTTGGCTGTCGCCACGCGCGGTGTCCCACGTCGCGCCGTCCTTGACCTCGACCGACACATGTACCGAGCGCGTGCGGCTGAGCGATTGCTCGACAGACATCTCGACCTTGGCGGCGTCTTGACGCTGCTGCTCGACATGGCTCCAAACGCTACCGATTGCCGAGCAGGCGATAACGCCGGCCATGAAGGCGATGAGGATGGGGCCGAGCGGAGAACGGCGGCCCGCGTCTTCCTCACGAGCCAGGTCGGGGCGATGTGTGGGCGCAGGCGCCTGGGCGCCTTGCGCGGGCACGTCGAGAATGCTGAAGGATGCCGTGCTGTCGGGGTCGATGGTGTGACGCGGCTGCGGGATCTTTGCCGGCGAGATGGACATGTCCGCCGGCTCACCGAGTGTGGCCGTGGCATCGGCCTTAGCCTCATCGGCCTCGGCTTGGGCCCAAGCCTGCTCAAAGGTCAGGGGCTCGGCGGCATCGGAGGCGGCATCAGGCTCGACAGCGGCATCGTTGCCGGTCTCGTCCTCGTCGCTCGACACGTCACGCGACGCGGGCTCGTCCCACTCCTCGTCCGGAGCCTCGCCCTCGCTATACCACCATTCAAAGTTATCGATATCCATACGGGGCGCCCCTTAGGCCTCGCAAATAAACACTCGCTAGTCTTATACCCCCAGACGGCACCGAAGCTCACCCGCGCCGGACACGAAAACCGTCACAACATTCGACGTTTTTCCTCGTTTTCGAGATTTTCATCGAATGTTGTGATGGTTTGGGCGGCAGCCACGCCGCGAATGTGACAAAGAGACTGTCCCTTTGTCACATTCTGTTAGAGTTGCAGGGATTGAATCCCGCTTATTCATGCGACATTGGAGTGACAACCTTGACCGCCGCAACCACGCCAAAAAGTAAGTCAACTGCCGCCGCGCTCTCCCCCGCACGCACCAAGCTCTGCCTGGCGCTGCTCGTGCTGTTGGGATTCTCGCTCGGCTGCTCCGAGTTCGTGGTCATCGGCATCGAAAGCGACCTAGCGACGGAACTCGGCGTATCGCTTGCCACCGCAGGCCAACTTATTAGCGTGTTTGCGCTTGTCTACGCCATCGCGACGCCAGTGCTTGCGCTCAGCACGGGGCGCTTCCGTCGTTACCAGCTGCTCGTGTGCTATAGCATCGTCTTTGTGCTCGGCAACCTGGTCATGGCGCTGGCACCCAACTTTCAAGTGCTGTTCGCCTCGCGCATCATCTTGGGCTCCGTCTCGGGCGCACTGCTCGCCGTGGGCGTGACGTATATCCCCGAGCTGCTGTCCCCGCAGCAAACTTCGCTTGCCATCTCGGTGGTGTACGGCGCGTTTTCCGTGGCGATGGTCTTTGTCACTTCGATCGGCAAGTTTGTGGCCGACACGCTCGATTGGCACGTGGCCATGTACGGCACGCTGGCCTTTGCCGTTCTGATCTGCGGAGCGCTCGTGGCGTTTATGCCGCGCGCCGGGCAAACCGACGAGCCTGCCACCTTTCGCGAGCAGGCGGGTCTGCTACGCGAGCCGAGCATCATCACCGGCATGCTCATCTTTTTGTTTGGCGTGGGCTCGGTCTATGTGTTCTACGGCTACGTGACGCCTTATCTTGAGCAGGTGCTGGGCATGGGCACGGTCGAAGCCAGTACCACGCTTATGGCCTACGGCGTGTTCTGCCTGATCTCGAACATCCTGGGCGGATGGATCGATGCGCGCTTTGGCATGAAGGCGCTACTCGTGACGTTTGTGCTGCAGGCGGCGGCATTGTTTGGGCTGTTTGCCGTAGGCGCTGCCATGCCGCTCGCACTTGTCTTTGTCTTTAGCCTGGCGATGCTCATGTACCTGTTCTCGGTGTCGTGCATCACGCACTTTATGGACGTGGCTCGCAGCCGCCATCCCAAATCGATGGTGCTCGCGAGCTCGGTGGAGCCCATGGCGTTTAACGTCGGCATCTCGTTTGGCACTGCAGTGGGCGGCGCCGTGGTAAGCGAAGCTGGCATTGCCTACGTTGGCGCGGTCGGTGCCGTGTTCTCGCTTGTGGCCTGGGTGCTTACGCTGGTGACGATTAAGTTGGCTCGCTGGGAACGCAAGAGGGCGATGGCGCAGGCGTAGATGCGATACTCGAGCTCGATGATGGCGATCGAAAGGAAACCGCATATGCAACGTGTACTGTTTATCTGTCATGAGAACATCTGTCGCTCGACGATGGCTGAGTCCGTGTTTACCGAGCTGGTGCGCCGCGCTGGACGCGAGGCGGAGTTTGTCATTGATTCCGCTGCAACGTCGACCGAGGAAATCGGCAACTCGCCGCATCGTGGCACCGTTGCCAAGCTGCGTGAAGTCGGGATTCCCGTCGTCGCACATCGTGCACGTCAGGTGCGTCGCGCAGAGTATGGCGACTGGGACCACATTGTCTATATGGACGACGAGAACGCCCGCGGCCTGTACCGAATTTTTGGGAAGGACCCCGATGGCAAGATCTCGCGCCTGCTCGATTGGACCGATCGCCCCGGCGACGTGGCCGACCCCTGGTACACCGGCAATTTCGACGCCACCTACCGCGATGTACTCGCCGGTTGCACCGCTATGCTCGAGCAGCTGTAGGCAAGCGAGCTCGCGGGCCACGCCTTCGGCGCGAAACGAGCGTGGATAATCTCCCACATGAAAAATGAGCGTGGATTTTCTCCCGCTTTGAGCGTTCAAGTGCGCCCTAAACGGGAGAAAATCCACGCTCATGAATGTGACAAAGGGACTGCCCCTTTGCCACATCCGGGACCGGCCCTAGACCGGCTTGACCTCCAGCTTTATCCCCTTGGCACAGGAGTCGCCCAAAACATCCGAAAGGGCCCAGGTCGCATATAGCGGCAAATAGAGAACCGCTCCGTTGCGCTCAACGTTGCCTCTCGAGAAAACAATCCCGAGCCTTACGCCATATTCAGCCGTATCAAGCACATGACCGAGCGCAGCGTGCGCGTGGTAATAGGAGCCCGATTTAACCTCGATCGGAACAGCCGTCCCATCCGGCCCGTCGACCACAAAGTCCACTTCACCGCGCTTTTTTGTCTGATAGTAGTAAAGCTGGCGATTTTGGGCAGCCAGCTGCTGGGCCACCACGTTTTCGTAAATGCCGCCCAGGTTGGGCTCCTTGCTATCAAGATACGCCGCTTGGGCGACTCCAACGGGGTAGCGCGCCATCAACATGCCCGTATCCGATTGGTATAGCTTGAACTGCGATGGCCGTGCCGTCTTGAGCAGGGGCGACTTTGGCTCGGTTACGATATCGGCTTTGAGAGCAACGCCGGCATCGACAAGCCAGACAAAATCTCGCTGGTACTTCTCATAATGCGCCTTGGGGTCAATGGAATTGAGCACGAAACGCTTGTGTTCGCCCTCAAGCATAATGGGGAGCTGATCGTAGATGCTCTGCACCTGAAGGGCACGCCCGCTTGCATACTTGGAAATATCCCGTCGGTACTGTTCGTTGAGCTCGGACTGTAGCTGACGAACAGAGGCAAGGTCGCCCTGCGTGTCAAGGAAACGCTGCACGACCTCCGGCATTCCGCCGACAACGGTATAGGTCCTGAAGTTTGCCATCATCGCGTCATGAATGTAATCAGGAATGGGCCTCTCGCTGATACACGCGTCACGTATCGTTTGGCGAGCCCCCTCACTCACCCCGATTGCCCAGCAAAACTCCTCAAAATCGAGCGGGAACATCCTAAGCTCGTGAACATACCCCACGGGATAGGACCTGACGCCCTTGAACTGAGTCCCGAGCATTGACCCCGAAAACGCCCAACGGCACCTCCCGTCCTCAACAAGGAACTTTGCCATCGTCATGATGTCGGGGGCCTCTTGGACCTCATCGATAAACACGAGCGTTTTGCCTGGTGCAATCGACTTTCCCGAAAGAAGCGTCACCCTGCTGATGAAATCATCGGCATCCCGCGCCTCGAGAAGAGCATCTTTTGCCTGGCGGTTTTCCATGAGGTTAAGCTCGATGTAGGTTGCATGGTTGGCTTTGCCAAATGCGCGAATCGAATAGCTTTTGCCAATCTGGCGAGAACCCGTAATGAACAAGGCCTTTTGCTCGGAAGACTTCAGCCAACGCTCCAGCTCTGCCGCTATTTTCCTACGCAACATAGGCTCTCCCCTCGGTGTCATCGAATGAAATGCAAAGTTTTATATGCTTGATTATCGATGAAACGCAGAATTTTTAGAACCTAAAATCGGATGAAATGCAAAGATTTGAGATTATAAGCAAAAAGAAGGGACACCACCCGCGAATGTGGCAAAAGAACTGTCCCTTTGTCACATTGCGCTCAACTACTCGTCGACGATCTCGGCGAGCCAGACGTTCAGCGTATCGACCTCGGGGCAGCAGAACTTTGCCGTGCCGGGCTCGTTGCCAGGCACGGTTCCGCCATAGCGCAGGATATCGATATAGGGAAAGCCCACATGGCAGGCCATGGCACACATCTTGCCGCGGTCTCGGTCGAAGTCAAAAACGTCGCCCGGCTTGTGACCATGGTGGCAACGGCACGTACCCAGCTGGTCCACGCAGCTCACGCGGATACGCGGACGCTTGCCACGCGACGCGCCGAGCGGCTTGCTCTCGCCCGCAGGCCTGATGCCGCCCTCGCCGGCGTTACTCATGGTCGATCACATCCAGGCAGGCCTCGATGGGAAGGCCAGCCGACTTATCCTCCTGGTCGGCATTGCGCTCGATAAGCTCAGCCACCACACGCATGGCATCGGCCGTCGCGCGCTGCAGACTCCAACCGGCCATCACACGGCCGACGAGCACCGCCGAGAACGTGTCGCCCGTGCCCGGGAAATAAACCGGAATGAGCTCAAAGGGAATCGTAAAGTACTCCCCCGCCACATGGTCGTAACCGATAACCGCGTTCGTGCCATTGACTACGGCGCTCGTAATGACCACCGACTTGGCACCCAGCTCGCGCACGGCGTCCACAAGGGCGCGGGCCTCATCGGGCGTAATTTGCTCTGCAATGGGCGTATCGGCAAGCAGGCACGCCTCGGTATAGTTGGGCACCGCGTAGTCTGCGCACTCCAGCAGGTGCCTCATGAGACCGATCGTGGACTCGGGCACGCCCGCATAGAGCTTGCCGTTGTCGCCCATGATGGGGTCAACGAACACCTTGGTGCCCTTTTGCGCACGGCGGTGGCAAAAGTCCGAGATGATGCGCGTCTCTTCCTCGGTCACGATAAAGCCGGTCGAGATGGCGTCGAACTCAAAGCCGAGCTCCTCCCAGATAGCGAGGCTCTGGCGCACGTACTCCGTGGTGTCGTGGATGTAGAACTTGGGGTAGTTGAGCGTGTCGGAAACGAGCGCCGTCGGCAGGTTATGGATACGGTAGCCCATGTGCGACAGCACCGGCAGCATGGCGGAAAGCGCGACCTTGCCGTAGCCGCACATATCGTTAATCAGCAGCAGCTGAGTATTCTTCATGAGAGTCCCCCTTGAGTCGGGCGCGGCGCAGTAGCGCCGCAGTGTGACTAAGTGTAGCGCAGGGGACGTTGCGAGCGGAGTCGAGCAGTGCGAAGAGCAGATTGTTGCGGAAAGGTTTCGGAAAATGACCCCTTTTTTCCTCCGTCCCCAAGGGATTACATGCACCGAAACGGACCGTGGCGGAATCACGGGTTGAGGACGGACAGCGAAAACGCTCCTAAGCGAGCAAGGTGGCGTGAAAGAGGAGGGCATAGGCCTTGTGGCCATGCCCGACGATTGAACGCCAGATTGCCGCTTAGGAACGTTTGCAGCGTCGAGCGGTTACGGCGTTTGGTAAAACGCCGTAACTTAATAAGTTTGGTACCTTGACATTCATTTCTCATGCTCCTAGATTAGTTAGGCACAAAACAATTCCACTACCTAACTAAAGAAAGGAGCGAAGATTAGATATGTGTGTTGAACCACACGCCCATCCGCATGAACCCGGCGACGACCCCTCGCAGCCGGTAGACGAGCCCGAGACTCAGTCCAAGGAGGACCGTCTCGCCAAGAGAATCCTCCATGGGCTGGGGTTTTGCGGCCATTACATGCATTTTCACGGCGGCGGCATATCTGGCAAGGCGCCTATTGTCTGCCTACTCGCCAAGCAGCCGACCGGCGAGCTGTCCCAACAGGAGCTCGGCATGCACTTCGACCTCAAGCCGGGGTCCCTTTCCGAGATTCTGTCCAAGCTCGAACTGGGCGGTCTTATCGAGCGCAGTCGCAATCCCAAAGACCGTCGGCAGCTCACCATCCGCCTGACCGATGCGGGATGGGAAAAGGCCCGCGTTGAGCAGGCAGCCCGCATTCGCTTTAGAGAGCAGGCCTTTGGTGCCCTCACCCACGACGAGCGCGAGCAGCTCGCCGAAATGCTCGAGAAAATCCGTGTAACCTGGGAGGAACTGGATGATTAAAACCCTCATGGGCAGCATCCGCGACTATATAAAAGTCACCGTTGCCACGCCGTTGCTCGTGCTTGGCGAGGTGCTCTGCGAGATGCTGATTCCATTTATCACCGCCAACCTGATCGACGCCATCAAAGATGGCACCACCGTAGCCGAGATGCTTCCCACCGCGGGCTTTTTGGTGCTCATCGCGCTGACGTCGCTTGCTTTTGGCGCCGCTGCCGGCGTCACCTGCAGCCATGCGAGCTGCGGCTTCTCCAAGAACCTGCGTCACGACCTGTTCTACAAGATCCAGACGTTCAGCTTTGCCAACATCGATGAGTTCTCGAGCTCCTCGCTCGTCACGCGCCTGACCACCGATATCAACAACGTGCAGCAGGCCTTTATGATGATCATCCGTATCGCCGTGCGCGCGCCGCTGGTATTGATCTTCGCCTTTACCATGGCATTTATCATGGGCGGCAGCGTCGCCATGGTCTACCTGGTCATCATTCCGCTGCTGGGCTTTGGGCTGTTCTTTATCATCTTTAAGGTGCGTCCCATCTTCTCGCGCGTGTTCCACAAGTACGACGCCCTTAACGAGTCCGTCGAGGAAAACGTCACCGGCATGCGCGTGGTCAAGAGCTATGTGCGCGAAGACTTTGAGAAGGAGAAGTTCGCGACCGCCGCACGCGACGTCCAAATGGACTTCACCCGCGCCGAGAAGCTGCTGGCCTTTAACAACCCCATGATGAACATCTGCGTCAACGGCGCGTTCGTCGTCATCATCTACCTGGGCTCCAAGCTCATCATCACGAGCCAGGGCACCCTGTTCGACGTGGGCCAGCTCTCCTCGATCTTTACCTATGGCTTCCAGATCCTTATGAGCCTGATGCAGCTGTCGATGATCTTTGTCATGGTGACCATGGCCGACGAATCGGCGCACCGCATCACCGAGGTGCTAGCCGCCGAGCCCACGATCGCCGATCCCGCCGAGCCCGTGCTCGAGGTTGCCGACGGTTCCATCGACTTTGACCACGTGAGCTTTAAGTATTCCGCGCATGCGAAGCGCCAGGCGCTCGACGATATCGACCTGCACATTAAGAGCGGCGAGACCATCGGCATCATCGGCGGCACCGGCTCGGCCAAGTCCACGCTTGTAAACCTCATCGCCCGCCTGTACGACGCCACCGAGGGCACCGTGCGCGTGGGAGGCATGGACGTGCGCGACTACGACTTGGACGCCTTGCGCCACCAAGTGGCCATGGTGCTACAGAAAAACGTGCTGTTTAGCGGCACCATCGCCGAGAATCTGCGCTGGGGCGACCCGAACGCCACCGACGAGGAGGTCCGCGAGGCGGCACATCTGGCCTGCGCCGACGAGTTTGTCGACGGCTTCCCCAAGGGCTATGACACCTGGATCGAACAGGGCGGCTCCAATGTCTCGGGCGGTCAGAAGCAGCGCCTGTGCATTGCGCGCGCCCTGCTGCGTCGCCCCAAGATCTTGATCCTGGACGACTCCACCAGCGCCGTCGACACCAAGACCGACGCCAAGATTCGCGCAGGGCTGGCAAGCTATCTGCCCAACACGACCAAGCTCATCATCGCCCAGCGCATTAGCTCCGTGCAGGACGCAGACCGCATCATCGTCATGGAGGGCGGCCGTATCGCGCAGATCGGTAACCACGACGAGCTGCTCAAGACGAGCGAGATCTACCGCGAGACCTTCACCTCGCAGAACAAGATGTCTGCCGAGGGCGAAGAGGCCGTCGAAGCCGACACCGAGGCATCCGCAACACAAGCTCAGACCCAGGAAGGAGGCGAGGCACATGAGTAAGGCAACGACCGCCGAGCGCGCGCTCAACCGCAAGGGTGGCACCATGTCGCGCCTCATCAAGACGCTCTTTGGCTTCTACCCCGTGCTTTTGCCCCTCGTCGTCGTCGGCGTGGTGCTCTGCGCCATCATCAACTCCATCGGCGCGACCTTCCTTCAGAGCGCTCTGCAGATTATTAGCGAATCGTGGCAGTCGGGCGATTGGGAAGCCGCACAGCCCAAGATCGCACAGCTCGTGACCACCCTCGCCTGCATCTACGGCATCGGCATCCTGTCCTCGCTCTTCTGGAACCGCGCCATGGCCATCGTCACGCAGGGCTCGCTGGAGAAGCTGCGCGAGAAGATGTTCAACCGCATGCAGGACCTGCCGATCCGCTACTTCGACACGCACCAGCGCGGCGACATCATGAGCCACTACACCAATGACATCGACACGCTGCGCCAGATGATCAGCCAGTCGCTGCCCAACCTGCTCATGACGGTCATCGTCATCGTCACGGTGTTCTTTATCATGCTGTACTACAGCGTGTGGATGTGCTTGGTCATTATTGCCGGCGTCGCCTTTATGACCTTTATGACCAAGCTGCTCGGCTCCAACTCCGCGCGCTTCTTTATTGCGCAGCAGACCGAGCTCGGCGTGGTCGAGGGCCATATCGAGGAAGTCATGAACGGCCAGAAGGTCGTCAAGGCATTCTGCCACGAGTCTGCCGCCGAGGCCGATTTTGACGAGCGCAACGAAAAGCTCTTCGAGGTCTCGCAGAAGGCCAACATGTACGCCAACATCCTCATGCCCATCCTTATGAACCTGGGAAACTTGCTCTACGTGCTGGTCGCACTGGCAGGCGGCATTTTCCTGGCGCTGGGCGTGCCCAACCTGAGCATCTCGGGCATGGCGCTGTCCATCGCCGTCGTGGTGCCGTTCCTCAACATGACCAAGCAGTTCTGTGGACAGATCGGCCAGATCTCGCAGCAGATCAACGCCGTGGTCATGGGCCTCGCCGGCGCCGACCGCATCTTTGAGCTCATCGACGAGGAACCCGAAGCCGACGAAGGCTATGTGACGCTCGTCAACGCGCAGGTGAACCCCGATACCTGGCAGCTCGAGGAGGCCGACCACCACACCGGCATGTGGGCGTGGAAACATCCGCACCGCGCAACCGGCGAAATCGAGTACGTGCCGCTGCGCGGCGACCTGGTCATGGACAATGTGGACTTTGGCTACACGCCCGACCACGAGGTGCTGCACGGCGTGTCCGTGTTTGCCAAGCCGGGCCAGAAGGTCGCGTTTGTCGGCGCCACCGGTGCCGGTAAGACGACCATCACCAACCTCATCAACCGCTTCTATGACATTGCCGACGGCAAGATCCGCTACGACGGCATTAACGTCAACAAGATCCGCAAGGCCGATCTGCGCCGCTCGCTGGGCGTCGTGCTACAGGACGTGAACCTGTTCACCGGCACCGTGATGGATAACATCCGCTACGGCAATCTGGACGCTACCGACGAGGAGTGCATCGCGGCGGCCAAGCTCGCGGGCGCGGACGACTTTATCACCCGCCTGCCCGACGGCTACGACACCATGCTCACCGGCAACGGCGCACAGCTGTCGCAGGGCCAGCGCCAGCTGATCTCGATCGCACGCGCCGCCGTCGCCGATCCGCCGGCGATGATCCTGGACGAGGCCACGTCGAGCATCGATACCCGCACCGAGGCCATCGTGCAAGCCGGCATGGACAAGCTCATGGAAGGCCGCACGACGTTTGTCATCGCGCACCGCCTGTCCACCGTGCGCAACTCCGACGCGATCATCTGTCTGGATCACGGCCGCATCATCGAGCGCGGCAACCACGACGAGCTGATTGCCAAGCGCGGGTATTACTACCAGCTCTATACCGGAGCGTTTGAGCTGGAGTAGTTCGGCTCGCCGAGATGGCCGATTTGCCGCTCATTCGTCGGGCATGACCCTAAGGTCAATGCCCTCCTCTTTCGGGGCAAATCGACTCATCTCAGCGACCCAAACACAATGCGCCGCAACGAATAAAGCCTCCGCAGCCACACGAGCTGCGGAGGCTTTTTCATGCCGGCCGGAAACCGTATCCCACTTTTCGGGCCCAAAATGGGATGCCGTTTCCCGCTGGACCCCCTCCGGGAAACGGCATCCCATTTCAAGGGGGTAAACCGGGATGTGATTTCCCCTAACGGCACCTTTGGGAAGCCGCATCCCACTCTAGACGCACAAAACGGGATGAGCTTTCCCATGGTGATCCAAGACCAGAAGCATGTCCGATAGCGCGGCCAGGTCAAGAACAACAAGGCAAGCGTCACGCCAATTTGGACGAGCGTCTGCTGCAGTTTGAGGCTGCTGGCCCATATGGTAGAGTTAACCACCCATGAATTTCAGCACACTGCGTGCTACCTGTTCTTTTGTCATTTAGGGGAGTGAACTTGTGAATACTTCTGTCGCCAAGAAGGCCGGCCAGGCGGTGCGCCTGCTCATGATGGTGCTCACGGCAGTTCTCATCTTCTTCTTCATCAATGTTATGCTGCTCGTCTCCGATATCCAGGGCACGGCGCGTGTGGTCAACTACGCCGGTCTGGTGCGCGGTACCACGCAGCGAATCGTTAAGCTCGAGGATGCGGGCCAGCCTCAAGATGACCTGCTCAAAGCCGTGGATTCATACATCAACGGTTTGCGTTACGGAAGTGACGACCTCAACCTCGTCCGTCTCGACGACGATGAGTATCAGGCAAAAATGACCGAGCTTGCAAATTATTTTGATGAGCTTTGCACCGAGATCATCCGCGTGCGCGAAGTCGGCTATGAGAACACCGACATCATCTCCATGAGCGAGGAGTTCTTTGGCATTTGCGACGATGCTACGCGACTCGCAGAGGACTACTCTCAGGAGAAGGCGTCGGCGCTCAACTATCTCGAGGGCCTGGTAATCATCGACATCATGGGCTTGGTGGCGACCTTTGCGGTCGAACTTGTTCGCGCGGTGCGAACTGCCGCGCTCAATCGCGAACTGCAGAACAAAGTCTATCTCGACGAAGCCACAGGACTGCCCAACAAGAACAAGTGCGAGGAGGTCTTGGGGCAGGAGCAACCTGTCTCCGCGGAGGCGCCCGTTGCGGTGTGCGTCTTCGACCTTAACAATCTGCATACGGTCAATAACAGCTTCGGCCACGAGAAGGGCGACGAATACATCCGTTCTTTTGCCCAGCAGCTGGGGCGCGTGGCGTCGGAGACCTGCTTTGTGGGCCGCGACGGCGGCGATGAGTTTATCGCGGTGCTGCGAGATACCGATCGAGCTGCCGTGGAGTCCTGTCTCGCTCGGGTTCGCGCAAACGTGAACGAGTATTCCGAGACTCATCCCGACATGCCTATCAGCTATGCGGTGGGCTATGCGCTTTCCAGTGATTTTGATGAACCGCCTACGATGCGCGAGCTCTTTTCCCAGGCCTACAAAAACATGTACATCGACAAGAACCGCGTAAAGACAGCCGAGGCAGCCGGGCCGCAACGCGAGGACCGCTAAACCCGTAGCAAAGGGTAGCTAATTTGGGACGGGACTCTTTTGGCTATTTGAGAAGTTGTGCCATGGCGTTGATGAATTTTTGTACTTGGAGGGTGGGCTCGAGCGGGTAGTGCAGAAAGACCGGCACCTCTCGCCCGCACAGGAACGGCACGCCCACAAAGGCCGGGTGCACCCCCGACCACGCGCCGCAGGTGAGCACCGCGTCGCCCTTTTCCTCTGCCTCGTTAAAGAGCGCAAAGTCAAAGCTGTCCACGTCGATCACGTCAACGCCGCCGTCGGCCAGAAGGTCGATACGCAGGCTGTCCATTGCGTCGTTGCCGTGACGGAGCACGCGTAGGCGCATGCCCTCCAAGTCGGCGACCGTAATGCGATTCTTGCGCGCCAGCGGGCTCGTGCGCGGCAGGTCGATATAAAACGGCACGTTAACGATGCGGAGCTTTTGGCAGGCGTCGCCCCAGCGTGGGGTAGAAAAACTCGACTGCACTACATCCACCTCGCGGCCCAAGCTGCGCATGACGGTCTCGCGCTCGTCGTAGAGGTCGCTCACCGGCACGATCTCAAATCGCAGCGACGGTTCCAGATCGTGAATGTCCGACCACATCGACAGCGTCTGGCGCCCCGGACACATCATCGACACGCCCAGACGCACGGCCCCGCCATCGCCCGCCGCGCGTCGGGCACGGCGTAGCGCGTCCTCGGACTGCCGCATGATCGAACGTGCATCGTCCACCAGCAGAGCACCTGCCGGCGTCACCTTAACACCAGAATGCGAGCGCTCGAACAACGTAATGCCAAACTCGGCCTCGAAGCCCGACACCTGCTTGACGAGCGCCGGGGTCGACACGCGCAATTTTGCCGCCGCACGCGAGAAGCTTCCCAGCTCCGCGGCGGCCGATATGGCCTCGAGTCGTCGATCGTACACGTCAATCTCCCGTTTTCGCGCCTGTGAACGCATGGCGCCACAGGGGGTCGTTTTGGCAGGTCACGCGCTCAATTGAGAAAAAACTGCATCGCATAGTGTAAACCTACGGTTAACACTATTCTAACAAATATGCAATTCACCTGCGCAAATGCAAAGCATACGATAACCTGCGAAAACCACGTGGGTCGATTAATGGGAACGGCCCACAAGGAGGCACAAGAAGGGAAGTTCCTATGAGCAACTGGCTTAAGCTCGAGGGCGATGTCTGCGCCGTGACCGGCGCACTCGGCGGCATGGGCGTCGAGATTTGCCGCGAGTTCGCCCGCAACGGCGCCAACGTCGTCCTGCTCGATCTGGACGAGGAAAAGGTCAAGGCCGCGGCCGCCGACCTCGCCGCCGAGTTTGGCATCCACGCCGAGGGTTACAAGATGAACGCCACCGACGAGGCCGAGGTTCAGGCCGCCGTCGACGCCACCATCACCGACTTCGGCCGCGTCGACGTCCTCGTCAACACCGCCGGCATCCTGCGCTTCGCCGCCATGGAGGACCTGCCGCTGAGCGACTGGGAGCAGGTGCTCAACGTCAACCTCACCGGTTACTTCATCACCTCGCAGCGCTTTGGTCGCGAGATGATCAAGGCCGGCCAGGGCCGCCTGGTGCACATCTCGACCGTTGCCAGCCACTCCCCCGAGACGTTCTCGGGCGTGTACAGCTCCACCAAGGCCGGCGTCAACATGATGTCCAAGATGCTCGCCGCCGAGTGGGGCCCCTACGGCGTCCGCTCCAACTGCGTCGAGCCTTGCTTCGTTAAGACCCCGATGTCGGCCAACTTCTACGCCGACCCCGAGGTCGAAAAGAGCCGCAGCCGCCTGATCGCCACGCGCCGCATCGGCGAGGTCAGCGATATCGCCAACGCCGTCATGTTCCTGGCGTCCAAGCGCTCGGACTTTACCACCGGCGACGCCATCAAGGTCGACGGCGGCTTCTCCAACATGATGGGCGACCTCACCGCCAAGCCCGGCGGCCGTCGCGCCTATGCCGACAACTACCTTAAGAACAAGGGTGTCGAGCTCTGGTCCGATGAGTCCGGCGTCGCCAAGCCGACTGACCAGTAAACCAACCTAACAGGGAGGCCCGCGGACACGCCCGCTCCTCCCCCGTATCGATCAGAAAGAGTCCAATGGCTTCCACCAACTCCAACAAGGGTCGCGCCGTCGTGCTTTCCGCCGCGTGCGTCACCATGTTCTTCATCAGCTCCATCGCGCTGTATTCCGTCGTGAGCAAGAACCTGCTCGCCGTCTACCCCGAGTGGTCCAGCGCTCTTACCTGGGCTTTCCCGGTCTTTCAGACCATCATGGCCGTGACGGGCATCTTCGCCGGCCGCATCTCCGATAAGATCGGCCCGCGCAACGTCGTGATCGCCGCCGCCGTGTGCTACGGCCTGGGCTGGTTCATGTCCGGCACCGTCACCGAGCCGTGGCAGTTCTACCTGTGGTTCTCGCTCGTCGCCGCCATCGGCAACGGCCTGGGCTACAACCCCGCGCTCACCACCGGCCAAAAGTGGTTCATCGACAAGAAGGGTCTCGCCTCCGGCATCACCCTGGCCGCTTCGACCGCCGGCCCCGCCGTGCTGTCCCCGGTGCTCGCCTCGCTGCTCATCCCGAGCCTGGGCATCTTTGGCGCCCTCAAGGCACTCGGCGTCATCTTCTTTGTGACGATCGCCGCCTCCGCCCTGTTCCTGAAGGCCCCCGAGGCCGGTTGGCTGCCCGAGGGCTTCGAGGCCCCCAAGGGCGGCGCACACGCCGGCACCTTCGGCGACCTCACCCCGGGCGAGATGGTTAAGACCCCGCGCTTCTGGGTCCTCATCGTCACCTTCGCCTTTGCCGCCACCGCGGGCACCCTGCTCGTGGGCAAGGTTGCCTCCATCGCCGCCGTCCAGCTCTTCGCCGACCCCACGAGCGCCGCGGCCGTCGCCCTCGGCGGCGTGGTCGTCTCCGTCAACACCTGCGCCAACCTGGTTGGCCGCCTGTCCTTTGGCCAGATCATCGACAAGCTCGGCGCCTACAAGTCGCTGCTCATCAGCCTTGTCGTCACCATCATCGCGCTCGTCATCATGTCGATGAGCTTTACGCAGGCCATGTTCTTTGTGGCGCTCGCCCTGCTCGGCTTTAGCTTTGGCGCCCTGCTCGTCATCTACCCGCCGCTCACCGGTGGCGCCTTTGGTACCAGCAACATCGGCGTCAACTACGGCATCATGTTTTTGGGTTATGCCGCTTCCACCTGGATCAGCCAGCCCATCACCGCCGTGCTGTATCACGCCGAGGCTGGCAGCGCCGCCTACCAGCAGTCCTTCTACGGCGCCATCGTGATCGCCGCCATCGCCGTCGTGCTCACCGTCTACATGATGGTCTCCGACAGCAAGAAGAAGTCCGCCTAGTTTTACCGATGCGGCAAAGGGACAGCCCCTTTGCCGCATTCCACCGCCACCAGTATTAAGGAGTCGAAATGTCTGAGCTCAATCCCGTCCGCATTGCCGTTATCGGCGCCGGCGCCATGGGCCGCAACCACATCCGCTTTGTCACCGAGGAGCCCGAGGCCGAACTCGTCGCCATCGCCGACGCCTTTGAGGGCGCCCGCGCCACGGCCGAGGCCGCCGGCGTGCCGTTTTATACCGATCCCGCCCAGATGATGGACGAGGTCAAGCCCGAGGCCGTCATCATCGCCACGCCCAACGACCTGCACCTGGGCGTTGCCCGCGAGGCTGTGAAGCGCAACATCGTGCCGCTGGTCGAAAAGCCGATCTCCAACGACCTCGAGGATGCCCAGGCCTTTGCCGCCGAGGCCGAGACCGCCGGCGTGCCCGTGCTCGTGGGCCAGCACCGTCGCCACAACCCCTTCGTCAACAAGGCCAAGGAGATCATCGAGTCCGGCGAGCTGGGCAAGCTCACCGTGTCGAGCTTCCACTACATGATTTATAAGAACGACGAGTACTTCGACGTCGAGTGGCGCCGCAAGAAGGGTGCCGGCCCGATCCTGGTCAACCTGGTGCACGACGTCGACCTGCTCCGCTATCTGTTGGGCGAGCCCGTTGCCGTCCAGGGTATGCAGTCCAGCGCCGCCCGCGGTTTTGAGACCGAGGACTCCGCCGTGGTCAACGTCCGTTTTGCCGATGGCGCGCTTGCGAGCATGACCATCTCCGACGCCACCGCCAGCCCCTGGAACTGGGAGGCCACCGCTCGCGAGGACCCGCAGTACCGTCCCTTCGACGCCGACGCCTACTTTATCGGCGGCACTAAGGGCGCCCTTTCGCTGCCCCGCCTGCACCAGTTCTCCTACGACGGCGCCTCCAACTGGCACAAGCCGCTGCAGATGGAGATCCCGGCCGTGGACCCGGCGCTGCCGCACAAGATGCAGCTCAAGCACTTTGTGAAGGTTGTCCGCCGCGAGGTCGAGCCCGTCGTGACCCCCGCCGACAACGTTAAGACGCTCACGCTTCTCAACGCCATCAAGGAGGCCGCCGAGACCGGCCAGCTCGTCGAGCTGTAACGCCTTAAGAGCGGCCGCGGCAGAAACCCCATGCCGAGCCCCTCGGTCCGCCACAAATAAGCCCCTCTTCTTCGCCCCGCGAGCAGCCTCCTGCCCGCGGGGCTTTTTGCTACTTCGCCTACGACTTTTCTGATACGGGGGCCATTTTGCACCTCTGCTTGATTCGTTCGCCACGAAATGGGCCTATCTACTACGTTTAACCGATTACCCTCAACCATGCCTAATTTCGCGAAATTAAAACCGACGCTCCTATAAGTTGTCAATAGGCAGTTTGCGGGAGCGCTCCCTTCAATTC
>URBB01000033.1 GCA_900545835.1 uncultured Collinsella sp.
CCGGTCTCGTGGGCTCGGAGATGTGTATAAGAGACAGAGCCCACTGCCGCCTACACGAGCGTGGTTCTCGACATCCCGACCCGTGCGCTGTCCGAGCCGTTTGCCTACGGCATTCCGCAGCCACTCGCCAACGATGCCCAGATCGGCTCCACCGTCCTAGTCCATTTTGGCAACCGTGCGGCCGCGGGCTATATCGTCGACATCGCGCCCGAGCTTGCCAACCTACAAGGTAACGACGCCCTCGACCCCGCGCGCATCAAGCCTATCGAGGCTATCCTCAGCAAGCCGCTCTTTACCGCTGAGGCTGCACGCATTGCGCGCTGGATGAGCCGCGAGTATGTCGCGACGCTTTCCGAGTGCCTGCGCCTGTTCTTGCCCCCGGGTGGAAGTCCGCGCGTGGTCAAGGGCGATGACGGCGTGTGGACGGTTGAGCGCCCCGCCGTCAAGCCTATCCAAAATCGCTGGGTCATGCTCACGCCCGAGGGTTTCGACTACACGCCGCCCAAGACCGCGGTCCGCCAGCGTCAGCTCATCGAGGCGCTCCAGTGCGGCCCGGTCACGACGCGCGATCTCAACCTGCTCTACAACAGCATGTCGGCGACCATCAAGGCGCTTGAAAAGCGCGGCGTCGTGGTGGTGGAGGAGCGCCGCGCCTGGCGTGGCTGCAGCGAGCAGACCACGCTGTCCTCGGCAAGCGGCAAGGCGCCTGTCTCCCTTACCAACGGCCAGCAACAGGCACTCGCGCAGATTGAGCGCGCCCGTCTGGACGCTCATGGCGACGTGGTGCTGGTCGACGGCGTCACTGGCTCCGGCAAAACCGAGGTCTACCTCTCGGCGATTGAGCGCGTGCTGGCCGCCGGCCGTTCGGCATGCGTTCTGGTGCCCGAGATCTCACTGACGGCCCAGACCGTCGGCCGCTTTCGCTCGCGCTTTGGCGAGACGGTCGCCGTGTTCCATTCACGCCTTTCGGCCGGCGAGCGTCTGGACCAGTGGGATATGGTCGCCAGCGGTGCGGCCCGCGTGGTCGTCGGCGCCCGCTCGGCGCTCTTTTGCCCGCTCAGCGACTTGGGCCTCATCATCATCGACGAGGAGCACGAGACCAGCTACAAGCAGGGCTCCAGCCCGCGCTACCACGCGCGCGAGGTGGCGGCCGAGATGGCGCGGCGTTACCGCTGCCCGCTCGTCTTGGGCTCCGCCACGCCCTCGGCCGAGGCCCTCGACCGCTGCCGCCGTGGCACGTATAACGGTGCCACCTGGACGCGCGTCGAGATGCCCGAGCGCCCGGGACACGCTGTGCTGCCTACGGTTCGAATCGCAGACCTGCGCCGTGAGTTTTCTCACGGCAGTCGCTCCATGTTCTCAAAACCGCTGATGGAAGGCCTGGAGCGTGTGGTCGAGTGCCGCGAGAAGGCCGTGCTACTACATAACCGCCGCGGCTTTGCGCCGTTCCTTATGTGCCGCGAGTGCGGCTGCGTCCCCACCTGCAACCACTGCTCCACCGCGCTTACGTATCACGAGCGCACGCACACGCTGCAGTGTCACACCTGCGGTTCGTCTTGGCGCGTGCAGCCCTATCCCGCGCCCACAAGCCGTTGCCCCAAATGTGGCAGTCGCTACCTGGCAAAAATGGGTCTGGGCACGCAGCAGATCGAGGACGCACTGCACCAGATGCTTCCCGAGGATGTCGCCATTATTCGCATGGATGCCGATTCCACGCGCGGCAAGGATGCGCACAAAAAGCTGCTCGAGCAGTTCGATGCGGCGGATTGCGCCGTGTTGCTGGGCACCCAAATGATCGCAAAGGGTCTCGATTTTCCCGAGGTCACACTGGTAGGCGTGGTCAATGCGGACTTCGCCCTCAAGCTGCCCGACTTTCGCGCAGGGGAGCGCGCCTACGATCTACTGGAGCAGGTTGCGGGCCGTGCCGGTCGCGGCGATCGTCCCGGCGAGGTGATCATCCAGACCTACCTGCCCGATGACCCGGTAATTCGTGCCGTCGCTGAGCACGACCGTTCGATCTTTACCGACTACGACCTGGACCAGCGCCGCGACGCGCTGTACCCGCCGTTTGTTCGCCTGGTCAACATCTTGGTATGGTCGGCGAACCGAGACGACGCGCAGGACTACATCGGGCGCATTGCAAAGCTTCTTAAGCGCCGCTGGCATGCCGCCGCGCCCGACTTTTTGCGGGCGGGGAGCGCCGTGCCTCAGGTGCTGGGCCCGGCTTCATGTGTAATCGAGAGAGCCAAGGACCGTTACCGCTTCCATCTGCTTGTAAAGTCGCCGGTAGGGTACCATGTCTCTGATGATATCGACGCCTGCCTCAAAGAGGTGGGCTCTGTGCGCGGCGTGAGCGTGAGCGTTGACGTCGACGCCTATGATTTGATGTAACAAACCGAAAGGATGGCCATGGAAGCCAACGGAATCGTACTGTCCCCTGACCCTCGTCTGCGTCAGGAGTGCGCCGTCATCGAGGAGATCACCCCGGCGATCGAGGCGCTTGCCGAGAAGATGAAGAAGATGATGATCGACAACGGCGGCTGCGGCTTGGCTGCCCCGCAGATTGGCGAGCTCATTCAGCTCGTCACCATCGACTGCGATTACAGTGACAAGAGCGACTATGACCCGTACGTGCTTATCAATCCCGTCATTGTTGAGCAGAGCGACCATCTGGTGCCCTTTAGCGAGGGCTGCCTTTCCATTCCTGGCATTAGCTGCGAGATCGAGCGTCCCGACCATGTCGTCGTAGAGGCATATGACCTGGACGCCAACCTGATTCGCTATGAGGCCACGGGCGATCTGTTCTGCGTGTGCCTGCAGCACGAGATCGATCACCTGCACGGCAACACCATGTTTGAGCGACTGAAGCCCATGCAGAGGCTCAAGGCCGTCAAGGAGTACCAGGACGCCCTGGCCCGCGGCGCTCGACCGGGCGAGACGGAGTAGACCCCACCATCCCCGGTGCTGAGCGCCCACATATCATCCCGTGCTCAAACATTCTCGCTTTGCTGCGAAACTGCGCGCGGGACGATATGTGGGCGCTCAGCACCGGGGACTGCGTTGTTCTGGCTCGGTTCGCCCGGGTGCCGTTGGGTCAGGGAGGGGCGTCTTCTCTGATAATTGCTTTGTTGGAAGAGCTGCTTTTATTGCGGCTCTTTCTTTGGTTTTGGGTATATTTGTTCTTGTTGAATTGTTCTTGCGGATGGGCCGGGTACTTGGCTTTCCGCTGTTCTTTGTAGCCGTCTCGGCTCGTTATTGAGAGGAGACTAACTTTTATGCGTATTGTGTTTATGGGTACGCCTGATTTTGCTGTGCCTTCGCTGACTTCGCTTGTTGCGGCTGGGAATGAGATTGCGCTTGTTATTACTCGCCCTGATGCTGTTCGTGGGCGTGGTAAGAAGCTTGAGCCTTCTCCTGTTAAGGCCAAGGCGCTTGAGCTGGGGTTGCCGGTCGTTGAGGCTAATCGTATGACGCCTGAGGTTGTTGAGGCGCTCCAAGCTGCGGATGCCGATATTTTCTGTGTGGCTGCTTATGGTTGCATTTTGCCCGATGACGTGCTGCATATGGCGCCGCTCGGCATTGTGAATGTCCATGCTTCGCTGCTGCCTCGTTGGCGTGGGGCTGCTCCTATTCAGCGTGCGATTCTCGCTGGTGATGAGCTTGCTGGTGTTTCCATTATGCGTATTGGGCATGGCGTTGATACCGGCGCTTATTGTGCCCAGGCGTCTACGTCGGTTGCCGGTAAGCATGCCGAGGCGCTCACGATGGAGCTTGGTGAGCTTGGCGGCAAACTGCTTGCCGATACGCTTCCTTCTCTTGCCGATGGCACCGCCGTGTGGACTGAGCAGGATGAGTCGCTCGTCACTCATGCTGCCAAGATTTCCAAGCTGGAGATGCGTCTGGATCCGCAGATGACTGCGCTCGATTGCGTGCGTCATGTGCTCGCTTCGTCCGATACCGCGCCTGCTCGTTGCGTGATTGCCGGCAAGACCGTGCGTGTGCTCGATGCTGCGTCGGCTGATGTGTCGCTTGGCGAGGGCGCTGTTGCCGTTCAAGCCAAGCGCGTGTACCTTGGCCTTTCCAATGGCTCGGTTGAGTTGCTCGAGGTTAAGCCAGATGGCAAGCGTGCTATGGCCGCTTCTGCTTGGGCTGCTGGCCTGCAAGGCGCCGATCTTATCTGGGGTGTTTTGTCATGAGCAAGTTGTCTCCCGCGCGCAAGCTTGCGCTCGATGTGCTGATGGAGGCCGATCGCCGCGGCATGTATGCGCGCGACGTGCTGTCCTCTCGCGCATCGGCCAAGGCTATTGATCAGCGCGATTCCGCTTTTGCCGCCCGCTTGGCGCTGGGTGTGGCCGCCACGCAGGGTATTTTGGACGAGCTGCTCGATCAGTTTCTTGATAAGCCTAAAAAGGTTGCGCCGCGCGTGCGCATGGCGCTTCGTATCTCGGCCTTCGAGATGCTCTATCTGCATACGCCTGGCCGCGTTGCAGTAAGTCAGGGTGTTGAGCTGGTTCGCTGCGGTGCTAAGTCCGCCGCTGGCTTGGCCAATGCTGTACTGCATAAGGTTGCGGACAATGTTGAGGACTTTGCCACGGCGTCTGATGTGGATGAGTCTGAGCGACGCTTGGTCCGTCTGTCGCGCCTGATGGGTCTGCCGCGTTGGCTGTGCACTCGTATTATGGCTTCGTTTGACACGCCTGAGGGTGCGCTTAACTTTGCCGGTAATCTGGCCCCCGCGCCGCTGGCCCTGCATGAGAACGCCTTTGCGACCAAGCCCGATTCGTATATCTCGCAGCTCGTCGCGCCTCTCTTCCCGGGCTGCCATGCCCCGGTTGATGCCCAGGTTACCGTTGCTTCGGGTGTGTTTGAGCGTGCTGCCGCGGTGGCATCTGATCTCAACGCGCAGCTTATCGCCACGGCAGCCACGCGCCCTGGTAGCTGCCTTGAGATTGGTGCCGGTCGTGGCACTAAGACCTATGTGATGATGTGTCAGGCCAAGCGTGCCGGTTATGAGCGTCAGCATACGGCACTTGATCTTCATGACCGTAAATGTGATCAGAATCTCGCTCGCCTGCATAAGGCCGGTATTCAGGGCGTTCGTACGGTTTCGGGTGATGCTTGCGAGCTCGATGAGGTTCTCACATCGTTTGATGCCATGCGCGGTGAGCGGGTCAAGTTCGATACCGTGTTTATCGATGCGCCGTGCTCGGGCACCGGAACCATGCGTCGTCATCCCGAGATTCCATGGCGTCTGACCGAGAATGATGTGACGGCTGAGTTACCCAAGCTTCAGCTAACAATGCTTAAGGAGGCTTCTGTGCGCGTGGCCGCCGGCGGAGAGCTCATCTATGCGACGTGCTCGGTCTTCGACGAGGAGAACACAGAGGTGGTGGACGCGTTCCTTGCTTCTCCCGAGGGTGCCGGCTTTAGCGTGGCGCCGCTTTCCGAGGCGCAGATTCTGCAACTTCCCGAGTTCGATCAGGCCAAGAAGCTCGTATCCGTACGCCAAAACGATCGAGGCCTCTTCCAAAGCGTCCCTGTAAACGCCGACTCCTACGACGGCCACTTCTGCGCCCGCTTGGTCCACAAGTAATGACTAAGTTGCGGTGAAATAAGGATTGAATAGCGGCCTCTACTCGCCAAACAGTCCTTATTTCACCGCAACTCATAAGGAAACCTGGGTAGCTAAAGAAACAGCCCCGCGATCGGCGTTGATCGCGGGGCTGTTTGGTTTCTAGTGGCTGTGCGGGCAGTTGGCGCAGCAGCCGCTGGTGGCGCTGGTGCTGGAGCCGCCGCTTCGCTGGTCGGTGTTGTAGAAACCGCTGCCCTCAAATTTTATGCCGCTGGCTGAGAACGTCTTGGCCGCCGGGGCACCGCAGCTGGGGCACACGACCTCGGGGGTCTCGGACATGGGATGCTCAACCTCAAACACGTTGCCGCAGCTCGAGCACTTGTAATCGTAGCGCGCCATAAATACTTCCTTTTCAGCACAAAGCGGGCAGATTACTCTGCCCGCAAAAATTCAAACGTCTGTAACTGTACCCTATATCGGGGGTTTTATCACGCTTCGCCCCAGAATCTATGGTTGTTGCGCAGGAGCCGCGCGGTTTTGCCCTCGGCGGCTGCAATGTCCGCCTCGTCAGCCTGCCAGGTCCAGTTGCCCGTGGCAACGCCCGGAACGTTCATGCGCGCGTCGTCGCCAAGCCCCAGGACATCCTGCAGTGGCATCATCACCAGGGGAGCGTCGCTTGCTAGCGCGTCGCTCATCAGCTTGGCCGCCACCTCAACACCGCTCGGTTCATCGCCGCCCGCAAAAGAACGCGTACACCAGCCGGCGAGCGTCGACGTGTCGTGCGTCGAGGTGTACAGAATCTTGCCGGGCGTGGGATGCACACCGCAACGAACGTCGTAGTCGCTAAACTCCAGCACGTCCATGCCGGGGAAACCGCAGGTCGATGCCATGGCGCGAACACCGGGCGTCAGATAGCCCAAGTCCTCAGCGATAAAGTTGAGCGGACCCAGCTCGTCATAAGCGGTCTGGAACAGGTCCTTGCCCGGTCCCGCCAACCAGCGACCTTCGGCGCAAGCCTTGCCTGCGGGGATACTAAAGTAACTGTGGAATCCCAGGAAGTGATCCAGGCGCACGCGGTCGTAGAGCGAAAACGCACGACGCAGGCGATCCATCCACCAGCTATAGCCGTTCTGCTTCATGTGGTCCCAGCGGAACGTAGGGTTGCCCCACACCTGGCCCTCGGGCGCAAAGTTGTCGGGCGGCGCGCCGGAAATCTCGATTGCCTTGCCGGTATCGGACAGCCAGAAGTTCTCAGGTTCGCTCCACGCGTCTGCCGAATCGTCCGACACGTACATAGGAATATCGCCGATAACCTCGATGCCCTTCTTGTGCGCATAGTTCATGAGCTCGCACCAAGCCAAGTCAAAGCGGTACTGCATGTACGCCTGAAGCTCGGCCTCGTTGTGGAAGCGCTTGTCGTCGATCAGATGCTCGTTGTAGCGCGCGACATCTGCCGGCCAATCGTGGCGCGACTCGCCCTCAAAGTACTTTTTGACGGCCATATAGACGCAGTATTTCTCGAGCCAATCGGCATTGCGATGCTTAAACGCGGTGTACAGCGGATCGGCATCCTCGCCGCCACGGGCCTTCCAGGTCTCAAAGTCGGCTGCCAGCTCCTCGTGGCTCTCGGGTAGCAGGTCGATATTGCCTGCAAAGGCCGAAGGACCGGCGTAAGGGGAGCGGAAGAAGTCCGTGGGGTTGACGGGAAGAACCTGCCAGTAGCGCATGCCCATGGCGGCCAGATGGTCGATAAAGCGACGCGTGGGTGCGCCGATCGTACCGGGCTTGCCGTCGTCGGTCGGCACCGATGTGATATGGCACACAACACCCGCACCGTGATCGAGCGGCTCCTGCAGGCGCTGCTCGGCGTGGTGATAGATGATCGACGAACCCAGTGGGTACAGGTCGAGCGTGACCGTACCGTTGTGGATCTCGCACTCGTGACCGCTAATCACATCGCTCGCGCATTCGCCGAGCGCCGGAATCGTCACGCGGTGTGAATTGCGCAGGCTGCGGTTGATGATGACGGTCGCGGACTCGCCGTCTTTGCCCGTACGGTTGTAGGCCAGCACCTCGTCATTGAGCGCGAAGGCCTTGATTTCACCGTCGATCATAAACGGCAGCGCGCGGCGCACAGCAGATGCGTTCTTGACGATCGCGAACGTATCGAAGTCGTGCAGGTCTTCCTTGGTCGGCATGGTGCGACGATTGCCCGGATCGGTGAGTCCCTCCAAGCCGTACTCGTCACCGTAATAGATTGAGGGAACGCCCGGGAACGTCATCTGCATGAGCGTCGCGAGCCAAAAACGGCTCTTGGCCAGGCCCATCGCGTTCTCGTCCAGACGCCATTTGCTGCGCTCGCACTCGGGCAGCTGTGACTCGTCAGGGCCGCCGCCGAGCACCGAGATAATGCGCGGACGGTCGTGGCTCGACAGCAGATTGAGCGCGCAGGATAATGCCTCGCGCGGGTAGTTCTCGCGCAGGGTCTCGATATCCTCGGCAGCTTGGTAGGCGTTTTTGTAGCCCATCAAAAAGCCGATGACCATGTCGCGGAAGGGGTAATCCATAGCAGAGTCCAGCTCGGAGCCCTGCAGGTAGCGACGCAGATGGCCGTAGCTGATCTTGTTGGAGGCGTCTTCCCAAACCTCGCCGAGCAGCAGCGCGTCGGGCTTTTCGGCAAGTACGGCCTTTTTGATCTCGGTCAGGAAATCGTCCGAAAGCTCGTCGGCCACATCCAGGCGCCAGCCGTGAGCGCCGGCGCGCAGCCATTTACGAATGACGCCGTCCTTGCCCAGGAGCCGCTCGCGTACCAGTTCGGAGCTCTCATTGATGGCGGGCATATTGCCCACGCCCCACCAGCAGTCGTACGAGCCGTCCTCGTGGAAATAAAACGCATCGCGCCACGGCGAATCCTCGCTCTGCCATGCGCCCACGCCGGGGTAGTTGCCGTAGCGGTTGAAGTAGATCGAATCGTCGCCCGTGTGGTTGAACACGCCGTCCAGAATGATGGAAATGCCCAGCTTCTCGGCCGCCTCGCACAGTTCAGTAAAGTCCTGCTCGGTGCCCAGAATCGGATCGATCTTGGTGTAATCGGCGGTGTCGTAGCGGTGGTTGCTCGCGGCTTCAAAAATGGGGTTGAGGTAGATAGCCGTAAAGCCCAGCTCGGCGATGCGAGGCAAGTCTTCCTGGATACCCTTGAGCGATCCGCCGTAAAAGTCCCAGGTCTTGATGGAGCCGTCCTCGGCGCGCTCGTACACAGGCGGCTCGTTCCAGTCCTCGACCATGCGGCGCTGAATGCCCTTACGCGGTTTTTCGACCTCGGCCAGCGTGCGCTCGCGCCAGTGCTCGTCGCGGGCATAGCGATCGGGGAAGATCTGGTAGACCATACCGCGCTCGTACCAGGTAGGACGGTTCTCACGGTGTTTGTAGACGGTGACCTGGAATGACGGCACCTCGGCGTAGTCGTAGGTTACGCCTTCGCCGCCGGTACGTCCTTGCGGTGCGCCCAAGCGGACCTCGGGCTGGCCTTCGATATTGCAGATAAAGCTGTACCAGATAAGACAGGGCTCGGTGCACTCAAGCTCAACGGTAAATATGCCGTCGCCCTCGTGCGTCATGGGATATCGAGACTCACCGATCTCATCGACCCAGGTGCGCAGCGTAAGCGTCGCCTGCACGGGATCGGCATCCTCCAGAATCACGGAGAGCGAAAGGGTAGTTCCTGTGGTCACAGCGCCAAACGGAGTGCGAAACTGCGGCAGACGGCTGTTGTGTATCAATCTCATAGTACGGTCCAGTTCAATAGAATCATGGCCTGCTGGCCATGGGCTTTACGCACAGGATGTAAGTATATCTGTTGTACACAGGCTGTATAAACAACATCCGTTTACCATCGGCGAACGGTTGTCCTAGAAAATCGTTTTACCAACTACCTACAGAGAAGGGGCGCCCGGTTGGAGCGCCCCTTACATAGGGTTTGATGAGGTTTTGGATCGTCTGTGGGCTAGCGGCGCTTGCGGGTGGCCGTTGCCTTGCGGACGGACGTCTTCTTGGATGGCGCCTTTTCCACGGTCGTGGCGGCAGGGGAGACCGGGGTCTCCTTGGCGGACTCGGGCTTGGCCTTTACCTCGGCCTTGGGCTCCTCTTTGGCAGCAGCAGGCTTAGTCTCTGCCTTGGGAGTTGCGGCCTTTGTCGTGGTCTTCTTGACCGTCGTCGTGCGCTTTCGCGTGGTGGTCTTGGCAGCGGACTTGGCCTCGACGGTTGCCTCCGCCTTGGACTCGGCAGGCGTCTCCTCGACTTTGGCGGCTGGCTTTGCGGCTGCCTTGGTCGTGGCTGCCTTGGTGGTCGTCGACTTCGTAGCCGTGGTCTTCTTGGCTGCCGTTGTCTTCTTGGCGGTCGTGGTCGTCTTCTTGGCAGCAGTCTTTGCCGGAGCCTTGGCGGCCGGTTTGGCCTCAGCGGCCTTGGCCTTTACCTCGGGAGCAGCCTCGGCTTCGGCGGCTTTCTTGGCAGCGGCGGTCGTGCGCTTGCGCGTGGTCGTTGTCTTGGTAGCGGTGGTTTTGGTTGCCGCCGCCTTGGTCGCAGTAGCCTTCTTAGCTGTCGTCTTGCGAGTCGTGGTCTTCTTTGCCGCAGGCTTCGCAGCAGGCTCGGGCTCAGGAGCAACCTCAGCCTTCACCTCAGGCTCGGGCTTTGCGGGCTCAGCCTCAACCGGCTTCTCCTCGGCCTTGGCTTTGGGCTCCGGCTCAGCGGCCACCGGCTCAGCAACAGCCTCAGGCTCGTCGACAACAGCCGCCGGCCTCTCAATCTCCGGATGCATAAAGAAGTACAGGTCCAGATATTTATCGGCCGAGCGCGTCCAGCTAAAGTCCTGGCTCATGGCCTGTGTGACCAGCTGGTTCCAGGCGTCGCGGTTATCCCAGAACAGGCGCGCCGCACGGAATACCGCGTCGCCCATCTCGTCGCCGTTAAAGTTGCTAAACGAGAAGCCCGTGCCCTCGCCGGTAAACTCGTTGTACGGCTGCACGGTGTCCTTCAGGCCGCCGGTCTCGCGCACAATGGGCAGGGTACCGTAGCGCATGGCGATGATCTGCGACAGGCCGCAGGGCTCAAACTTCGAAGGCATTAGGAACATATCGGCGGCGGCATACATACGCTGCGACAGCGCAGGATCGAACTCGATGCGTGCGGCCATGGTGCCGGGGTACTTGTCCTGGAAGTAACGCAGTCCGTCCTCGTAGTCGCGGTCGCCGGTGCCCAGCACCGCCACCTGCACGCCGCCGGCCAGGATGCGGTCGAGCGCGTACATGACCAGGTCCAAGCCCTTCTGGCGCGTCAGACGCGTGACCATGACCATAAGCGGACGGTCGTCGCGAACCTCGAGCCCCAGCTCTTCCTGCAGCTTGGCCTTGCACACAGCCTTGCCGGAACGGTCCTCAACCGTGTAGTTGGCGGCAATGCGCTTGTCGGTCGCCGGGTCAAAGCCCGCGACGTCGATGCCATTCAAAATGCCCTGCAGCGCGTACGAACGCTCGCGCAGAACTCCGTCCAGACCCTCGCCAAATTCGGGTGTCTGGATCTCGTTGGCATAGGTGGGGCTCACCGTAGTGATGGCGTCGGCATAGCGCAGCGCGCCCAGCATGTAGTTAATGCTGCAGGCGTCGCAACGCAGCTGCGAGGCGGCCGCCGGAATATGCGCCACGCCCAGGATGTCCTCCATCACGGTGTCGCTAAACTGGCCCTGGAATGCCACGTTGTGGATCGAGAACACGGTCTTGACGCGGTCGTACAGCGGCAGGCCCTGGTAGAACTCGCGCAAAAACACGGGCGCCAGCGCGGTCTGCCAGTCATTGCAGTGCAGGATGTCGCACTCAAAGCCGGCCGGCAGGTGCTGCAGGCTCTCGGTGATGGCCTTGGAGAAGAACGCAAAACGCTCGCCGTCGTCAAAGAAGCCGTACGGATAGTCGCGCGCAAAGTAGCGCTCGTTGTCGATGAACATATAGGTGACGCCGTCGTGCTCGAGCTTCTCAAGTCCGCAGTACTCATTGCGCCAGCCCAGGCTCACGTAAAAGTCGGAGAAGTGCTCCATCTGCGCCTTGTACTCGTCCTTGATGGTGGCGTACTTGGGCACCATCACGATGACTTCGGCGCCGGCGCGCACAAGCGCCGCAGGCAGCGAGCCCGCCACGTCGCCCAGGCCACCGGTCTTCACAAACGGCGCGCACTCGGCCGAGGCAAACACGATCTGCATCTTTTTGCTGGAATCAGCCATATTGTCTCCCATGTTGTTATTCGAGAATAGCCGCCAGGCGCGAACCGGGCGGCTATTCTACATGTTACGAGCGATGTTGTGGTGCCAACGTTAACGCACGATGGTGGTATCGGAAGTTAACGGAGCCTTGCCCAGCACCAGGATGTTCTCGGGCGTGCCGCGAAGCTCGGTGTTAGTGGGAACCACGTTGTTCTTGTCCAGGATGGCGTTCTCAACGCGAGCGCCGCTCTTGATGATGCAGCTCTGGTTGATGATCGAGTTGGTCACCGAAGCGCCCTCCTCGACCACAACGCCGCGCGACAGGATCGAGTTGCGCACGGTGCCCTTGATGATGCAGCCGGCCGAGATGATCGAGTTGCAGGCGTGGCTGCCGGTCGCATAGCGCGAAGGCGGCACGTCGTGAGCCTTGGTCAGGATCGGGCGCTCGGGGTCAAAGAGCTGGTCGGCCACGGTCTGGTCGAGCAGGTCCATGCTGCGGCGATACAGCGACTTCTCGCTAAACACGCCCACGACCTCACCCTTGTACTCGTAGCTGCACACGTCGATGTTGCCAAAGTCGCCCTGGAGTGCCTCGAGCAGGTCCAGATAGTCGGCGGCCTGGTAGTGGTCGATGATCTCGAGCAGCGTCTCGCGGTTGACGATGCAGCAATCCATAGAGGCGTTGTCGCCGTACACGACGCCGGCGCTCACGCCCGTCAGGCGGCCGTTCTCGTTGATCTGCAGCTTGGTCTCGTCATCGACGTTGCGCGTGGCCTTGCAGTACACCACGGTCATCTGGGCGCCGGAGTTCTCGTGCGCATCGATGATGGTGTTGAGGTCCATGTTAAAGATGATGTTGGTGCCCATCATCACAACATAGGGCTTGTCCGAGCGCTGGAACAGCGTCTTGTTGGAGATGATGTCGCGCAGCAGGAAGCGCATGCCGCCCTTGGTGGTGCCATACGCGTTGCCGGGCACCATGAACAGGCCGCCCTTCTTGCGGTCCAGGCCCCAGTCCTTGCCCGAGCCCACGTGGTCGATCAGCGAGCGGTAGTTGCCCGGCATGACGACTCCGACGGTCTTAATGCCGGCATTCATCATGTTGGACAGCGGGAAGTCGATCAGGCGGTAGCGGCCCAAAAACGGAACGGACGCGATGGGGCGGTCCTTGAGCAGCACGCTGCCGTAGGTCGAAGAGTAGTTAGCGGTGATATAACCGATGGCCTTGCGATTGATCATCGGATCATTCCCCCTTCCCGATAACGACGTCATTTCCAACGACGGCCGTATCCTTGGTGGTATCGACAGAGCCGAGCTTCACGCCCTCTTCGACCGTGGAGTTCTCGCCCAAAATAGCGCGGCAGATGTGCGCGCCGCTCTTAACGTGCGCACCCGGCAGCAGCACGGAGTCCTCGACCACGGCGCGCTCCTCGATGATGACATCGGTCGAAAGGATCGAGTGGCGAGCGGTGCCGTAGATCTTGCAGCCGTTGGAGACCAGGCAGTCGTCCAGGCGACCATCCGGGCCAATGTAGTGCGGCGGACGCGTGGTGATGTTGGACATGATGGGGAAGTGCTTGTCGAACAGATCGAACTCGGGGTTGTTGCCCAGCAGGTCCATCGAGGTCTCGTGGAAGCTGGCGATGGTGCCAACATCCTTCCAAAAGCCGTGGAACTCGTAGCTGTACAGGCGCTTGTTCTCGCCGAGCAGCTTGGGGATGATGTCCTTGCCAAAGTCGTGGCTCGAGCGCTGGTCCAGAGCGTCCTCCTCGAGCGCCTCGATCAGCACGTCGGCCGAGAAGATGTAGATGCCCATGGACGCGAGGTTCGAATCGGGCTTATCGGGCTTCTCGGTGAACTTGGTGATGCGGCCGTCCTCGGGGTCGGTCGTCAGGATGCCAAAGCGGCTGGCCTCCTCCCACGGCACGGGCATAACGCTCACCGTGAGGTCGGCGTTGTTCTCAATGTGCGTCTTGAGCATCTTGCGGTAGTCCATGCGATACAGGTGATCGCCCGAAAGAATCAGGACGTACTTGGGGTCGTTGGCCTTGATGTAGTCCAGGTTCTGCGTAATGGCGTCGGCCGTGCCCGCATACCAGGCGCCGCCGGTCTGCGTCTCGTACGGCGGCAGGATCGACACGCCGCCGTCGCGACTGTCCAGATCCCACGCCTCGCCGGAGCCCACATAGGCATGCAGCAGGTAGGGGCGATACTGCGTCAGAACGCCCACCGTGTCGATGCCCGAGTTGGAGCAGTTGGAGAGCGAGAAGTCGATAATGCGGAACTTGCCACCAAAGCTAACCGCCGGCTTAGCGATCTTTTGGGTGAGTGCCCCCAATCGGCTGCCCTGTCCTCCTGCGAGGAGCATCGCGATGCATTCTTTCTTACTCATCGATTTCTCCTTCTGTCATCGATGTTTCTAACCCATTAGCGGTGGGCACGGCGCCTGGTCGCGCCCACCGAATAATGCCGTGCGGCAAAGGGAGCTCGCGGCCTTTACGCGTGCCAGATCTCGTCTCGGTACTCTCGAATGGTGCGGTCGCTCGAGAACCAGCCGCTCGAGGCGGTGTTGAGCAGGGCCTTGCGGTTCCAGGTCTCCTGGTCGCCGTAGCTGTTCGTCAGCTTCTCCCAGGCGTCGACGTAGCTGCGGAAATCGGCCATGACCAGGTCGGGGTCGTTGTTGTTCATGAGCTCGTTGTAGATGCTCTCGAAGTTGCCCGAAAGACCCGCAAAGGTGTTGTCCTTGAGCTCGTCCATCACGCGGCCCAGACGCTCGCGGTCGCCGTTGAGGGTATCCCACGCAAAGTAGCTGTTGGATGCCCAGAGCTGCTCGACCTCGGGAGCGGTCAGGCCAAAGATGGCCTCGTTCTCGCGACCGGCCAGGTCGGCGATCTCGATGTTGGCGCCGTCGAGGGTGCCCAGCGTAATAGCGCCGTTCATCATGAGCTTCATGTTGGACGTGCCCGAGGCCTCCTTGCCGGCCGTGGAGATCTGCTCCGAGATCTCGGCGGCGGGGTAGATGAGCTGGGCGTTGCTCACGCGGAAGTTGGGGATAAAGCAGACCTTCATGACCTCGTTCACGCGGGCATCGTTGTTGATGACGTCAGCCACGGAGTTAATGAGGCGGATGGTCTCCTTGGCAAAGGTGTAGCTCGAGGCCGCCTTGCCGCTAAAGATGAAGGTCGTCGGCGTCACGTGGAAGTTGGGATCGGCGATGCGACGGTTGTAGATGTCCATCACCTTCATGATGTTCATGAGCTGGCGCTTATAGGCATGGAAGCGCTTCACCTGAACATCGAAGACGGTGTTGGGGTCGATGACCAGACCGGTCTCGGCCTTAACGTAGGCGGCCAGGCGCTCCTTGTTGGCGCGCTTGGAGGCACCCACGGCCTTCAGGAACTCGGTATCGTTCTGGAACTCCTTGAGTTTCTCCAGCTCAAAGGCGTCCTTCAGCCAGCCGTCGCCAATGGCCTCGGTCACGAGCTTGGCATAGGTGGGGTTGGCCTCGGCAAAGAAGCGACGGTGCGAGATGCCGTTGGTCTTGTTGTTGAACTTTTCGGGCGTCAGGGCATAGAAGTCCTTGAGCACGATGTTCTTGATGATGTCGGAGTGGATCTTGGCCACGCCGTTGACGCTGTGGCTGCAAATCACAGACAGGTTGGCCATGCGAATCTCGCCGTCCCACAGGATGGCGGTCTGGCGCAGACGCTCCTGCCAGCCTTCCTGCGTGGTGTCGAACGACTCGTGCCAACGACGGCTGATCTCGTCGATGATCTGGTACACGCGGGGGAGGAGCTTGGAGAACGTGCCGATGGGCCACTTCTCCAGGGCCTCGGGCAGGATGGTGTGGTTGGTGTAGCTCACGACCTGCGTCACGATGTTCCAGGCGTCATCCCACTCGAGCTTCTTCTCGTCGATGAGGATGCGCATGAGCTCGGGGCCGCACATGGCGGGGTGCGTGTCGTTGGTGTGGATGGCCACAAACTGCGGCAGCAGCTCCCAGTTCTCGCCGTGCTCCTTCTCAAAGGTATCGAGCAGGCTGTAGATGCCGGCCGAGACAAACAGGTACTCCTGCTTCAGGCGCAGCAGACGGCCGTGCTCGCCGGCGTCGTTGGGGTAGAGGATAGCACTGATGGCCTCGGCCTCGGCGCGCTCGGCGTCGGCCAGGGCATAGTCGCCGCGGTTGAAGGCCTCAAGGTCGAAGTGCTCCTCGACCGGCTCGGCAGCCCAGACGCGCAGCTTGTTGACGGTCTCGCCGGCATAGCCCACAACGGGGATGTCATAGGGAACGGCCAGGATATCCTGCGTGTCCACCGTGCGGTAGAACGTGCGGCCGTTCTCCTCAAAGCCCTCAACACGGCCGCCAAACTTGATGGTCACGGCCTTGTCCTGACGACGGACCTCCCAGGGATAGCCATGGGTGAGCCACTCGTCGGTGGCCTCGACCTGGCTGCCGTTGACGATCTCCTGCTTAAAGAGGCCGTAGCGGTAGCGCATGCCGTTGCCGTAGCCGGCAATGCCCTCGGCTGCCATGGAATCCAGGAAGCATGCGGCCAGACGGCCCAGGCCACCGTTGCCCAGAGCCGGATCGGGCTCCTGGTTCTCGATGACGGACAGGTCGAAGCCCATGTCGTCGAGCGCCTCGGCGACCATGTCGCGCACGCCAAAGTTGAGCAGGTAGTTGTCAAGCAGGCGGCCGATCAAAAACTCGATCGAGAAGTAGTACACGCGCTTCTTGCCCTCGGCGGTGGCGCGGGCGTCGCTCTTGGTGGCAACGGTGCGTGCCTTCTCGGCCACGAGCTTGGCCAGGGCGTTAAAGCGGTCGAGGTCGCTGGCGGCCTCGACGCTCTTACCACTGATGCTCATGACGGCATCGCGATAGAGCTCGGTAAACTCCTGTTTGTTGTCGAAGATCTTATTCATACGTTCCTTTCCCCCGGGGATGTTTCTCCCGGAACGGTTATGACTTGTATCCTACGCCCCGGCGGGGCGGGTAGTTACAGTGGTAACGGCTTTGTTACGCTTTCTTGGCAGGAGCCTTAATAGCAGCTGTCTTGGCCTTGGGAGCAGCCTTTTTGGTGGCTGCCTTCTTGGCCGTGCTGGACTTGGCCGAAGCCTTGGCAGCGGACTTGGCAGCCTTCGCCTTGACCGGAGCCTTCTTAGCAGCCGCGGTCTTGGGCTTCACCGAAGACGCACGCTTGCGCGTCGCCTTCTTGGGCTCCTCGACCACCGGCGGCTTGTAGCTGCTGGGACCGCGACGTTTAAGCACCACGCCTGCCAGACCGGGCACCTTAATCTCGATGGAGTCCATCTGCCCGTTCCAGGGATAGGGCTCGCTCGAGCAGGTGTAGGGCTCCTCACCCGCATAGCCGCTGCCGCCAAACTCGGGACGATCGGAATCAAAGATGACCTCCCAGTCACCCTCGCGCGGAACGCCCACGCGGAAGCTCTCGTAGCTCGCCGGGTCAAAGTTGATCAGGATCACCAGGTCGTTGTCGACGTCCTCGCCCTGACGCACAAAGCTCACGATGGACTGTTTAGAGTTGTCCGCGTCGATCCAGGTAAAGCCGTCGTCGGTGTAGCCGCGCTCGTACAGGGCAGGCTCGTCGGTGTACAGGTGGTTGAGCGCCTTAATAAACGCCTGATGATGACGGTGGGTCTCGTACTCCTCGGTCAGGAACCACTGGATGGACTCGTAGTAGCGCCACTCAATAAACTGGCCGATCTCGTTGCCCATAAAGTTGAGCTTGGCACCGGGGTGCGTCATCTGGTAGAAAGCCAGCGTGCGCAGGCCGGCAAACTGGCGCCACCAGTCGCCCGGCATGCGGCCGATCAACGAGCACTTGCCGTGCACGACCTCGTCGTGGCTCAGCGGGCAAATAAAGTTCTCGGTAAAGGCATACATGATGGAGAACGTGAGCAGTCCGTGGTTGCCGGGGCGCCACGGAAAATCGGTCTGCATGTAGTGCAGGGTGTCGTTCATCCAGCCCATGTCCCACTTGTAGTGGAAGCCCAGGCCACCGTCCTGCGGCGGGTAGGTCACGAGCGGCCACGCGGTGGACTCCTCGGCCATCATCATCACGTCGGGGTAGTGTGCCTCCACAGCGCAGTTGACCTGGCGGATAAACGCGCTGGCGTCCAGGTCTTCCTCGGTACCGTACTTGTTGAACTTCTTTTGGCCGGGATCATCGATGCCAAAGTTGAGGTACAGCATGCTGGACACGCCGTCCATGCGAATGCCGTCCACGTGGAAGTTCTCGAGCCAGTACAGCACGTTGGAGACCAGGAAGGAGCGAACCTCGCCGCGGGCGAAGTCAAACTTGTGCGTACCCCAGTTGGGGTGAATCTCGTGCTCAAACAGCATGTGGCCGTTAAAGGTGGCAAGGCCGTGGGAGTCGGCACAAAAGCCGCCGGGCACCCAGTCCATGATCACGCCGATGCCCGCCTCGTGGCACGCGTCGATAAAGTGCATGAGCTGCTGCGGGTTGCCGTAGCGCGACGTGGCGGCATAGTAGCCGGTCGTCTGGTAACCCCAGGAGCCATCGAAGGGATGCTCCATAAGCGGCATGACCTCGATATGCGTGTAGCCCATGTCGCGCACGTAGTCCACGAGCTCCACCGACAGGTCGTCGTAGGTGTAGAACTCGCCGCGCTGCGCGGGGAAGGGATCCATGGGGCCGGG